>JBLGBD010000083.1:0-13740 GCA_047617585.1 Pseudohongiellaceae bacterium
TCAAAAAGCGCTGCTGCTTGCAGAGTTTTGGCGTTTTTGTCTTTGTCAGACAGCAAAGGGGAATCTGAAACCAACGGCCACTTTATCGCTATCGAAGAGTCGTTCCATAATAAGCTGTGGTCATCTTCTGGGTGGTAATACTCTGTGCATTTATAAGACAGTTCAGCAGATTCTGATGTGACATAAAAGCCATGAGCAAACCCAGGTGGAACCCACAATTGCTTGTGATTTTCACCCGATAAAAGTTCACCAACCCATTGGCCAAAGGTAGGAGAATTTTTTCTGATGTCCACAGCCACATCAAAGACCTCACCGGAAAGTACTCGCACTAATTTCCCTTGGGGAAAGTTTAACTGATAGTGCAGGCCCCGCAGAGTACCCTGGGATGATTTACTTTGATTGTCTTGAACAAAGTTTAAAGAGTCACCGGCATCTTTAAAATCGTTAAGCCGAAAGGTTTCCATAAAATAGCCGCGGCTGTCACCATGAACTGTGGGCGCGAATACAAGCACGTCGGGGATTGATGTTTTGGTTATTTTCATATTTTTTTCTTGTCTTAGCTTAGCTTAGCGGTCTTCTAAAAGCTGAAGCAGGTAGCGTCCATAGCCACTCTTTTCAAGCGGCTGGGCAAGCTTTCGCAGCTGAGCCTCATCGATAAACCCTTGGCGATAAGCAATCTCTTCTGGGCTAGCAATCTTAAGACCTTGGCGCTCTTCTAAAACCCGAATGAAATTTGCTGCATCGAGTAAGGACTGAATAGTGCCGGTGTCCAACCAAGCGGTGCCACGGTCAAACAACTCGACCTTTAAGGTCTTTCTCTCAAGATACACTTTGTTTACATCAGTGATTTCTAATTCGCCGCGAGGTGAAGGTTTGATGGATTTTGCAATTTCGATAACATCGTTGTCATAGATATACAGGCCAGTAACCGCATAGTGAGACTTTGGGTTTATTGGCTTTTCTTCCAAATCGATAGCATTTTGGTTCTCATCGAGACTGACCACGCCGTAACGTTCTGGATCGTTGACGTAGTAGGCGAAAATGCTGGCGCCTTGTTCTTGGTTCACGGCATTCTTCAAAGTTTCTTCAATACGATTGCCGTAGAAAATATTGTCGCCTAGCACCAGGCAAACTCGACTATCGCCAATAAACTCCTCACCAATTAGAAATGCCTGAGCAAGGCCATCCGGGCTAGGTTGCTGGGCATAGCTAATCTCCATACCCCAGCGTGTCCCATCTCCTAAAAGGGCTTCAAAGGCAGGCGCTTCATGAGGGGTGGTAATAATAAGCACTTCCCGTATACCCGCTTGCATCAACGTGGCTAGGGGGTAATAAATCATTGGTTTGTCATAGACCGGAAGAAGCTGCTTGCTCACTGCCAAAGTCATAGGGTGGAGTCTGCTGCCACTGCCGCCAGCGAGGATAATTCCTTTTGTCATCTGTAGTCTCTTTCTTGGTTTAGGTCTTGGTATAGCTTTTGATTTTTATCTTGAATATTCATTCGTTCGGGCTTAGGAGTCTGTCTAGTTCCTTTTGGCTTTCTCTTTCCCTAAAGCTACCTGAATCGCTTGTTTTCATTTGCCACAATAACGGATTATTGATCGTTTTCTCTAATATGCTCAACGATTACCGGCAAACTTTGATAGAGCGTTGTGCTCGGCTCAAACCCCAACTCTGTTTTTGCCTCTGCATTGGAGAACAGATTATCGGAGGTTAAATTGCGATAGGTTCTAGTACTAATTGAACCACGGCCACCCGTTAATCTGGAAACCGAACCTGCAATCAACGACGCGCAGTATAATAGCATATGCGGAATATGCCATCTTGGCTTTGACCTGTTCAGGGCTTGGTAAATCGCCAGCTCGATTTCTGCGATGGAGTACTCTTCTCCATCTGTTACCGTTATGGGTGCTGCAATTGTCATGGTAGATCCTATCGCCAATAACAGCACTTGTGAGAGGTCTTGTACGGACACCAGAGATATTCGATTATTGATCTTAGGGAGCGGTGGCAACCGGCCTTTATCAATCAGGGATATCATGCGACTTATATTGCCTTTCATCCCCGGGCCATAGACATTTACCGCTCGAAGTATGACCCCATCTATTTGGCCGGCCTGAACTGCTTCTTGCACTAGCTGTTCTGCTTTCAACTTTGACTTGCCGTAGGCGGTTACATCGCCTTGACCTCTGGCGGCAGCCTCTGCCAACGAACTGCTTAACAATACAAAACGGCCTACATTCGCTTCAATTGCAACTGCTAGCAAATTTTGGGTTCCCGCAATATTTGTCTCTAGGGCGTTTTTAGCAGAGCCCCCGCTAACGTGTGCTATGCCGGCCAAATGAATAACAATGCCCCGGCCCGCACAGGCCACAGCAAGACTAGTCTCATTTTCTAAGGACCCTAGAACCATGCCAGCACCAAGCTCAAGAGGTATCTTGGGGAAATCTGCCGGATCTCTTATCAAAATCTGAACATCAAAGCCACGGCCTACCAAGCATCGGCACAGTGCCTGCCCGACAAACCCAGTAGCGCCGGTTATGAGTATTTTCACCTTGTCAGTTACCTCGACATTATCGGAGGTATTGTTCAAGGCTTCAGCCTCTGGTTCATTCATGGCCTCGGTCATGACTTAAACCACCGCCAGCCATGAGTGTTAAAAAAACGAAACCCTGACCGGATAAACATGCCAATGTGTTTTAAGCCTTTCTTGGCTGTATTGCCTCCGCCATGAATAATTTTCATTCTTGGCACAATGGCGATGTCACCCTGCTTAGCTATTCGAAGTGAAAAATCGAAGTCTTCGAAATAGAGGAAGTAGCTCTCATCAAAACCCTTAACGGCTTGGAGTGCTGTGGTTCGGCAAAGCATAAAACAACCGCTGATTATGGGAATGCTGGTGCGAGGAGAGCTCGCTGGGTTTTCGGTGATCAATTCATGCATTTCATAATGGGCGAGACGCTTTGAAAATGGTTTTTGAAGGCTGCGGGGCAAAAAGCCACGGATGAAAAGAGTAAGAATCGAGGGATAGCGTTTACTTAGATACTGCAGGTTGTCATTTGCATAACTGGCCATGGGCGACACCATGACTATTTTTTTCTCACTCTCTAAATAGCCGAGACCCTCCACAAGGCATTGCTCATCAAGCACCACATCAGGGTTGAGCATCAAATGGAAATCTGACTCTAGGTCTGTTAGCACAAGGTTATGAGCACGACCATAGCCAATATTGCCCTGGCCTTGGATTAGATGAAGTTGAACATCAAGCTCGAATTCTATTGCTTTAGAAGCTAAATCATCAAAAGTAGCCAGCTCAAGATCTCCCGCCTCAGAGTTATCAATCAAAAAGATGGGAACCGGCTGGATAGACTGATTTTTTTCTAGCGCCTTGATGGAATGTATAAGAGATTCAATCAGACGCCGCAAATCCTGCTCATCAGAGTGATAGCAGACAATGGCGATAGACAGAGAAAGTGTAGGATGGGCGTTCACGGCTTAAGTTTACAGCCTGATAGGGATTGTTCAACAAAGAGATCACGCAAACAAAAACGGACCCTAATTGCACTTAAAAGAATGAGACCGCTGCCAGTTTTTGTTGGTTTTATGACATCATCTGGAGATCAAGCGCGGGCCTTCTTAAATCCAGTTTATTGCTCAACCAGCCGATCACCGAATGGCGTGGAGACTACCCGCATACCTGGAGGCACATCCTCTGGAGAAATTCGGCGTGGAGTGAACCGGCCATTTCTACCATCGCGGCCACCGCCAGGACTAATTTCAGCTGGGTTTCCTCCTGCCGCGCGTGCCGCCCTTAATGCTTCAAACGGATTAGCAGTGCCTTCTGGACTCACACCAGCAGCCCCGGCCTCAGCTAGGCCGGAACTCCCATCGGCAGACAGAGCGATACTTGGCACAGGCTCAACTCTCGCCAGCGCCTCGGCGTTAACTAGCTGCAACTGAGCGGTATTTGGAGTGCCTGTACAGCTCACGCCTTTATCTTTATGCGCAATACAGGGAACATTAGAGGGGTAACGCACTGACAAATTGCCTGCACCTACATCGAATATTGAATATTCCTCATATCCCACTATGGGGGTAGTACCACCTAAATTTGTCGAGACCCGAATGTTTTCGCCATTTTGGTGACGCACAATGGCAGACAGGTTATTGCCGATTCGGCTTGTGCCAATCAAAGTGAATACAGGCTCAGCCGAAGTTACGCGTGACTCGCGGGTTGGCCTAGTAGTGTTTGTTGGACGACTCTCGGACACCTCAATGCCTTCGAATAAATTGAATGCAGAAGAATCAGTGTTCGCAGATTGATTCGGCTCCTGAGCCAAAGTTAAGCTGCTGCTTAGGGCTATACAAGCAAAAACACATTGAAAAGCTAGAATTCGATTCATAGTTATTGGTCGCAATCGTAGCTGAATTAGTTTTAACAATTTAAGAAACGCTCTACTCGCCCTGTGTTTCTAAGTAGCTCTTTAGCAGTTAAACAATCGTCCGTTGATGTTATTTATATCACGAGTTTTCACAGCGCAATATTTTCACTCTTGCAATTCTTGCTACCTGAACTTATTGGCTGACTTTCATTCATGGTTTTTAGAGCATCTGCACCTATTCTTGTTTTATCCAGGCGCAATGAAATAGTCATTTCAGCGACTTTGTTCCGGGGGTGCTGTTTGTCTGGCTGTTCACAGCTTTTTTGGGAATTGCCTTAGCTTTAGCACTATCTGAAAAGAAAGTTGAACTCCTAGAATCTCAGTTCTTCCTTGCTTGATCATTAGTAAGCACACGGTAGATAAGAAAATCGATCGAAACATCATAGTCCTTCAAAGCTAATAATTCCATAATCGCCTTAGAAGTCTAAAGGCACCTCTCCAGTCAGCGATGGCACCGAGCGGAGGCCCAGACGAAATTCACCCGTGGGGTAAGTGTCATAAAATTAAACAGCTATTGGTTTGTGAGGAGTGGGCCGTTGAGCGCCTCAAAATTGGCCGTTTTAAACACGACTCCTTACGGTTCAAGCACGAATGATCGTTCGATCATTTGCAACGGCGGAGAGCCCCCCCGCAGCCTACTTGCGAGATTTGCTGGCTAATGAATTTGCACTTGGTCACGGTTTGGTTCTCGGTGACGTTGGGAATAGCATTGGCCCAGTTTCATCTGCTTGTCGCGGTAGGTGCACCTATAAGGTATGGCCCCTATTCTCATAAATACCGATTTTTGCGCAATTACTCGTGTCTAGGGAGGCAGACTGACGAGGGAAATATGTAAGCAATCCCCCTAAGGCATCGATCAACCACGGGGGCTCTGAGTTTTCATATTCCATTCAACTTTAGCGTCAAGTTGTTAGTGCTCTCTATTTTTAATCTTCAAGGGCCGCATGCAGAGCCTGAGCGTATGCATTTCTGGCGGTCTGAAGCGCTGCCGCCTTCAATTGATTCCTGGTGATTTCACCATCGACGAATTGCAAGGATTGCAGCTGTGCTTTAGCCTCATCAGACATATCATCTATTTCATATTCCTTTTCGTCTACTGTAATTTTACCCATCGGTTTTCCTGTTGGTTGCTGCTTATAATTAAGAGCTCATTATAACTGAACTTTAGGAGCCGTTCATATATCCATAAGCAACATCCAAGCTTAAGTTTTGCATCTGCTTCAATTCCATCTAAAAACCTTGTGCTTAGACCACCTTTTGACACCAAAATTGATACATGCCGGCAAAAGTGTTTGGATTGTCATTCTCAAACGAATTCCACTTACCTAAATCATACAGCTCATCTGGGCGATTAAAGGATTTTCTGAAATTTTTTACAATTTCAGGATGATCAATCCCACAGAACGACAAGCCCAATTCAGCAAGGCAGCTCTCTATTTCCAGCAAAGTAAACCTATGTTCCTGTACGTGAAAAAGTAGATCACGAAACTCACTTAAACCATAGAAGTCTTCGAACGATTGTATTCTCTTATGATGTTCTCGGGATGAGTGAAAAACGTTGTCCCTATACTTCTTCATCTCGACATCACTAGGCTCAATACCCAACTGAGCGATTTCTTCTCGCATTTTCACCACATCCCGTCTAGCCAGTTCGCTATATAGACCAATCTTCATTAGCCCACCCGGCTTCAGACAGTTTGTCAGAACTGCCCAGCCAGCCATAGGATCTTCCATGTGATGTAACACGCCGCCGCTCTCAATTAGGTGAAATTGGCGATTCAATTTTGCTAAATCTAGAATATCTGCTTGCATGTATTCTAGATTTAGAACGCCAAGCTCATTGGTTTTTCTCTTTGCATAAGCCAAGCTACTAAGACTTAAATCCACTGCCAAAACTTTGCTATTCCTATAATGGGAAGCAACAGCCAATGAATGCTGTCCAGTACCACAACCGGCAACCAAAATATTAAGATTTTCTGCTTCTGTAACAGTGCTATCGAGCAGCCTAAGATTTGCCTCTTTGACTATTGCGGAAACCCGTTTAGGAGTTACCGCTAGCCACGAATTAACCCATCTTGGATAGGGATTCGCCTCATATTGATCTCTTACTTTTGAGGAAACATTATCCGTAATCTCCGCTAATATCGGCATCTCAGACTTAAGCCGCTCTTCTTCGTCTCTATCTAAGATTTGGCGCGTGCCCACTTCTTGGAGCTCCAAAGACAGTGAAAGCAAATGACACCAGTGATAATCATGAAGGGGTCTATAACTTGCCAGACATAGCACTGAGACTGGCTTGGGTTGAATACCATTCAAAAGGCACTCCTCTATTGACGCTTCAAGCACCGTAAGGGCACCAACCTCCTTTTCAGTCTCAGGATACACATACTCATTAGTAAAACATTGGAGAGCTAATGCTGACTGAAAGTTCAATATCGTGACAGAATCAGCAGCATCGGCAGAGTTGAGAAGTAAGAACGATCGAATCTTTATCAGTAATTCTTCGAGTTCACCATCAGGCAACGCACAAACGCTCATCAGCTTAAGCAGCAGTGGTGTAGCTGAAAGTTCTTCAACTGTCTCCTGTAAGCTTTCCTCTACGATATTTCCTGAACACTTAAGCAGAGCATGTTTGACAGCAGGGCTTAATTTTATAAGGCTGACTGCTGACGCTGCCAGGTTTCGTGGATGTGCAAACGTCTTCTGCTCTAACAAGGAAATAATCGATTCATCGAGCCCTGGGCAGGGTTCCATAAAAACTTTTCCTGTCAGTGCCAAACCCAAATTACGGTAAGCATCTGCGTAATCGGACTTAATCTTTATGGCTTTTTGATAGCTTTTTATAGCGCCGTTTAAGTCCCCTTTATCTTTTAGAACATTGCCCATGTTACTGTAGGCTAGCGCAAAATCGGGATTAACTAAAATGGCTTTTTTATAACTTTCGAGTGCCGCATCAAGGTCCCCTTTATCCCGCAGAGATGCTCCCATATTCGCATGGGCTTCAACTAGCTCAGGGTTTATCTTGAGAGCCTTACGATAACACATTATGGCTTCGTCGAAACTTCCCATATCTTGGAAGACACTCCCCATATTGCTATGAACTAGTGCGTGGTTTGGACTAGAGTTAAGAGCTTCCTGATAACTATTAAGTGCAGCATTTAGGTCCCCGGCATCTCGCAGTGCATTGCCTAAATTATTGTGGGCTTCCGCATAATTTGGATCAATCTTCAAGGCCTTTCGAAAACATTCTACTGCAGAGTCTAATGATCCCGTAACCCTTAATACGTTGCCCATGTTGCTTAGGGCTAGCGCATAATTTGGGTCAATTTTTAGAGCCGTTTCATAGCTTTCTATAGCTCCCTCATAGTTTCCTTTTTGTTGCATTGCAGTTCCCAAATTGACAAAGGCGGCTGCATAGTCTGGCTTCAATTTGGTGGCTTTTTGGAAATTTTTTATAGCAGTGTCTACGTCTCCTTTAGCTTGAAGCGCATTCCCCAAATTATTATATGCTTGGAATAGATCGGCGTTGATATCCAGGGCTTTCTTATAGCAGTCTATAGCTTGCTTGAGATCTCCTTTATTCTGCAAAGCATTTCCCATATTTACATGGGCCTCTGCGAGATCAGGTTTCAGCTTCAGCGCTAGTTGGTAGCAGTCAATCGCTTCTTCTAAGTTCCCCAAGCCAGCGTTTGCAGCACCACTAATATTGTAGAGCATTGCAGAGTTAGAAAAACGTACCCGGAGCAGATTAGCCTGCGATAGAGATTGTTCAAACTGCCCATTGTTAAACGCGTTGAAAATAGGCTGTAGTGCAGTTGATGGCGGATCTACATTCTTTGCCCTATCCATGCTAGAAATCTGAGCTAGGGACTTTAGACCCTGCAAGGCCTTTTTGTTCATTGGAAATCTTTCCAATATGTCTTGGTAAATAAGCTTTGACTCTTCTACTTCCCCTTTGCTCGCGCTGTGTTTCGCAAACTTGACCGCTTGATTAAGGCTTTTGGAATCTAGGATATTGCCATCATGACTGGAGCTATCATTCACTTGCGATTTAGCTTTTGGCGCACCTTGCGTTTCACCATTGAGTCTTTGCTGAATGCTTTCTAAGACTTCGTTATTTACTACTTTCTGGCTGGCTTCTTCGACTGCAATTCTAGCCTCGTCCATTCTTTCCAGTATTATCAGAGCATTAATATAGCTTATCCAGAACTGGCTGGCATTTGAATTTGTCTCTAACGCTGCCTGAAAGAAGGGCAATGCCTCTAGGGTTTTACCAACATCTACAGCAAGGACACCTAGATTATGATTCGCTTCTGGGTGCTTTGGCGCTGCTTGAATTATTGCAGTGTAGTATCTATCTGCTTCTTCGAGCTTACCAGCCTTATGAGCTTCGATACCCATATTAAGGGCTTCGTCTACCGTGACTTCCATATTGGAACCTAATGGTTTTTAGATGATGTTGTTCATTCTATCAACTTACCCTTTACTGATTTTAATTTGGGCAGTCGAATCTAGGAATCTTCAAGGGCAGTTCTACTAAGCAATTACCTGTAGCCTACTGCGTAAGAATTACCAATAGTTATACGCTTCTCCTACAACTCATAATCCGGTTCCCTTAGGGGTGTGATACTTTCTTTATCTATCTGTACAGTTTTACCCTCTTTAACTAGCCTTGCCGGTGATTGCCGTGGTGGACACCCGAATACTTAGCTATTTTGGTGGCACAGAATCGCAAATTGATTATCCCCGATTAGGCTGGTGCCAACCAAGGCGAAAACTGGTTCCGAAGCCATAGCACGGGATTCCCTAATAGGTCGATATGGATTTCCCGCCCTTGTTTCAGTCACTTCACTATTTTCGAAAAATTTAAAGTCAGCCTGGCATGATGAAAGCTGAGTACCTGCTTAAGTGAAAATCTGACACTAAGTGCTAGAAGGCAAGTAGTAAACAGCCCTTTCAAAGTATTCAAAGTCATCTGGCGCAATTTACTTCAATTACATTTTCTATTTATTTCTTTGGCGCAATTTGCAGAGCTTTTAGTATTTCCAGCCTTTGCTCAATAAATTCTTTAGCCTTAGCCGTTAAATTTTCGATATTTTCTTCAGGGGTTTCAAGAGGTATACCGTCTTTTAGTACCTTTTCTCCCCTAAAGGCCAATGGCTGCCAAGTAAACTCGGCCATTTGTTCCGGTGTCTTGATCCCGTTTATGTAGGCCAGCAAGAATATCTGTTCTATGCGAGGAACTATAAAACCGCCACCTGTAAGAGGGCTAGCAAGACTTGCTTGATCAGCTGCGATATTCCTAGCAAGATTCATGAGATGCAGGTTTAGTTTATTACAGGATTTTATCGCCTGCGCATTGGCCTCTTCGTGCTGAACTGACATTACGTGGCCCAAATGGATCATAGTCATGATAGCCTCGACGATTTGCCCCAGATTTAGGTTTTTAGCTTTAGTGTCCTCAAGAATCTTGCCTATAGTGACTACTTTGTGGCCATCTAGAACATCCAGTATAGGATTGTGGATGTCTGCATTAAGCTTGGCTTCTCCCAACGGACTGTCAACTTTTAAAGATACGTTTTGGCGCAGGGTTGTTAGTATTATTTTTTCGGACTTCAAAAAATCAATATTGTCAAAGAAAGGGATTTTTCTTGCACCTTTTACCCAGTAGTCCTGTCTAAATTGCTGATTAAGCATAAAATCTCTAACCGATTGGCGAAAAACTAGATCAGGTATATCTGACAAGAACTGATTTTGCTCCGCCGTCATGTTTACTGCATCTATATGTGACAGGTAATTCGCCGAGCCAGCGAAGTCCAGTTTTGCAAACTCTAAAGACTCTGCCATTTCAGAAAACGGCATTGGGGCCCAATCTTTATTGAAGTATTCGTGGGCGAGGTATTCCCTTTTCTGAGATTTTAGGTAGGCAACTCTTTCTGTAATTTGAGGATTGGCGTGCAAATACTTAGGGTTGGTTTTAAGCAGTGCATCGGCGAAATCGATGGCGCCATCAATACGATTCACAATGCCGGCTCCCTCAGCACCTATTACCTGTGTATGTTCTGCCATTAATTTGCGTAGCGGCGTAAAAGCGGCCCAGCCAGGCATCGTGTTGTAGCTAATATAGAGAATGCCGCCAACTTTTAATTTTCTTTTGAAAAAATTCACGAGAGTTTGACGGTTTTCAGAGGATATCCAACTCCAAATACCATGCAAGCCGATATAGTCAAAATCCGGCAAATCGTCACGGTTACAGAATTCATCAAAAGCCTCATCAAAAAGCTCGGCATCATTGGCTGAAACTTTTGCCAACTCTTGAGCAAAACCAGCCTGTGATGGATTAAAGTCTGTGCCATACCATTTGCAGTTAGAAGCGGCGGCGTGAATATTTGTGGTTAGCCCTTGGCCAAACCCCAACTCACATGCAGTATTGATTTCTGGGCAAGGAATTCCATTTTTAAGTAAAGCTAAGCGAGCATGGATAGGATTGAGCTCTCTGTAATACCCATAGGTATAATCTATATCCGCAACATATCCCGACGTCCAGTTTTCCATGCAATTAGCGCTCCTCTATTAGGTCGATTGACCTGCAACTTATATTCTAACAATACAGTCATGATACTATGGATCTGTTATTTAGAGCATCACCTGCCATTGTCTCTTTGGATTAAGCTAAAAGTAGTGTTCAGTGTTGGGTAGGTTATTCTGCAAATATTTCATCTCGTTATCTATAATACGCCGACTCTAAAATAACTAATTATTGCTCAGATTCTCGTTTAGACAATTTTCATACACTAAAGAGAAAGTAATAGCGCTTTCCAATCTAAAGGTAAAATCGTGGCAGATATTCAGATTATTTCAAACACCCGGCATGCTAATAGAACCTGGCAACGAAACAAAGACTATGGGTTTACATCACAACACGCTATCTGTCCAGTCGTGGTCGCCGAACTTCCGCGAGCCATACTCTCGCTTCCGGTAGGTTTTACCATGCTAGATGGCGCATATTCCCCTGTGGCTATTTTGGGCCTGGAAGACGGGCAGAATGTGGTTGTAGATGCGGCTGGCAATTGGAGGGGGGCCTATATACCAAACAATTATCAGTGCTATCCATTTTCAGTGGCCGAGAGAGATGACACGCTATTTTTGTGTATTGATGAAGAGGTCGCGCAGGTAAGCGAAAGCACTACCGGGGAACCTTTTTACGACGAGGAGGGCCTTCCCACCAAGGTAGTACAAGATCTTCTTACGTTTCTGACTGCCAATGTGACTGGGGCAAAAAAAACCGCTGCTTTGTGCCAAAAATTATCTGAATTCAAACTGCTTGAACCCTGGCCTATCCACTATTCCATTGCAAAAGAAACAAAAGAGGTTGCCGGGCTTTATCGCATCAATGAAGTCGCCTTAAACAAACTCTCCCCTGAGCTATTTACTGAGTTAAGAGACTCTGGCGCCCTGCTACTTGCCTATTGCCAGCTGTTATCCATGACTCATTTACAGAGCTTGATAATGCGTGCCCAGAACCTAAAACAATCCGCAGGCAATGAGCCTAACTTTGATGATTTTGCGAATGATGGAACGATAAGCTTCGATAATTTGTAAGCGTTATTCCTGCTTTAGCAACGCACTCATTTTCTTTTCTATCGCTTTAATCGCTAGATCAAACATTTGGCGAACTACGCATGTACGCCCGTATTTCCAACTATTTAATTAATAGAACTGTAGCTTCTAATCAGCGGCCCAGATAATTCTACCCCATTTTCCCAAGCCTTTACTGCTTAATCTAAAGCCATAAAAAAACCCCTGCTACCAAAGTAGCAAGGGCTTTTTATCATTCGTTTCAAGCACCCGCCCGAAGGCAGGCACTTATCTCTTAAAGAGACTAGACCGTGAAGTCACCAGAAACAAATGCGCCTTGAGCAACACCAGTGAATACACCCACTAGGAAGATCTCAGCTGCAACGATCGCAGTATTAGTGCCACCGTTAGCCACTTCGTACAGATAGGCATTGCCATTCTGATAAGCAACCAAGTAAGCATCTTCATCATTGCCAGCTGAAGTGATAGAGGCAGCAGCTGTGTTGTTAGCACTTAATGCTTTCAACAATTCAGCGCCATCAACCACACCAGCTTTACCTAGGTCACCAAAAGACGACAAGGTAGCATTGATCTCAATGACATCATCAGTATTTGTACTAGCACCCGTTAATGCAAATGCCTGAGCACCTGTAGTAAGTGTAGTGTTAGTAGAAGTACCAAACACCGCAGTATTACCACCAGTAGTACCAGCAGTAGTAGAAGCAGCTACTACCTGCGCAATATCTGCACCACTACCAGCTGCGAAGCCAGCAATAGTATCGATACCGTTGTTTGCAGTTACTGCAAATATCACTGTATCAGCAGCAGCAGTTGTTTCCGCTAGGTTGATAGTGTCAACGCCTTTACTACCAGTAATCTTATCTTTGCCTTCGCCACCAGTAATTGAACTAGAGGAGTGAACAACAGCAGTATTACCTGTTAGAACGTCGTCACCAGCACCACCGACAATCGTAACTGCCTTCGTAGTAGAGGTGGCAGCAGAGACATAAGTAACCGCAAGATTAGCGGCCGTATCAAATGCTCCTGAGTCAGCAACAACACCAGAGGCGTCAAAGCTCAGCACGTTAACAGAAGTAGTGTTAGCTAGCGTAAGACCGTTGTTACCAGAAACAACAACTTTAGTTGCGTTAACAGCAGTTAACGTTGCAGTGTCAATGGTCGCAGGAACACTAGTACCAGTACCCGCATCAACCATAGAGATGTTAATAGTTTCAACGTTTGCAGCAACTACTTCGCCGAATATATCAGTATCAGCAGAAGAGTTGCTCAATGTGACATTAAGCGTGTCTGTCGCATTGAAGGCCGCGTCGCGTACTACAACAGTAGCCTTAGTGCTAGGACCGGTAAGCGTAAAAGTTCCGCTAGTCACAAAGTTACTTAGTGTTAGGCCGTTCGCACCAATAGTAGTTACTAGGCTAACATTACCTAAACCAACCATATCCAACGTTTCAGTCGCACCAGTTGCAAGACTTAGCACTTCGAAGTTAGTGAACTTGCTGTTAAAGGTAGAAGTCGCATCTGCAGCATCTGCCTGAGCACCAGTCAACACGATAGTATCAAGAGTACCATCACCAAAATCTACTGAACCACCAGTACCAACTACACCGGTCGATGTTACGGTGTCGTTGCCGGCACCCGTAACAATCGCTTTAGTAGTTACACCGATCGTGATTGTGTCATCACCAACACCACCAACAAA
>JBLGBD010000084.1:0-13475 GCA_047617585.1 Pseudohongiellaceae bacterium
GCTTTTTAAACCGTGGATCGGCTAAGCGGGCCGCCACCTGCCGCCAAGTTAAGTTGGGGTTTAAGATATCGGGGCCCAGCTTGGTGAGAAAGCGGTGGGTGTTAATGCCTTCTTCATCCAACACTTCGATCTCGGACGCGCTATACAAAAGCGCGCTGTGAGTTTTGGTATGCAGCGCCAAGCGCAGCGAGCGGCCGGTGCTGGGAAGCTTGTCCCGCTTCACCACATACCAGCGGCCATACAGCTGGTTATGGGAATAGATTGAATGGCCGTTGTCGAAGTGGGTGAGCAGCGCTTTGCCCCGGGTTTCCATCTCGAGCACCGTGCTACCGCACAAAATCTCTTCATGGTGTTTGAGGTGTGGCAAACCAAACTCGATCCGCTGAATCACCTTGCCAACCAAAGCAGTGGCTATCTTATCAGCGGCACGGCGTATTTCTGGGCCTTCGGGCATTGTTTATCCTATACCCAGCGGGCAAACGTCACGGCGATATTGGAGCCGGCGTCAACCAGCCAACACCAACCCCGCAAAACCACACCTGAGGCGCGGGCCTGTAACTCAAGCGCCTCGTCTCGGTGCTGCAGTTCATCCTCGCGGCAGGCCTGCAAAATTTCTCGCACCTGAGGCTGAAACCCATCAGCAGCCAAGCGCTCAATCTGCTGCTGGTAATGACTATCGACAAAGCTCTCCACCGCGGCGATGGTTGCAAACACTGCATTGGGACCAAACAGCGAGGGTATTGCGCCAGTAATAAAACCCGCAAGGCGCCACAGGGGTAGCAGTTGGCTGCGTTGGGATGCAGGCAAAATTGTTTCGATAAGTGCCAAGTGGCGTTTTTCTGTAGCTTGGTGATTTAGGGCGAAGGCGCACACTGCGCTATGGCGAGACACAGCCAGAATGCCAGCATAAATAGCGACCGCGCCGGTTTCCCCGGCATGATCGGAACGTAGCTCGGCGGTTAGCCAGCGATGTTGTTGGTCTGCATCATTTGCGCTTCTGATTTCCATAGAAGCCTATACGCAGCCTAGAAGGGGACAGACCACGCTTTTGCTAAAACCAAACCTGTCGAGCTTTATAAAAAGCTCTCTAAAAGCAGCCGAAGTTGGGTTTGCAGTTCTGTAAGCCGATCTGGGTTCGGGTTGATGGCGTTCAGCGCGCCAGTTGAATTCTCAAACTGCAGCTGGGTAGCAGGGCTGGGATGCGCATAAAGCGCCAGCATCGAGTACTTCGAGCGAGGAGCGGCCTTCGAATTTAGGCAGGCTGCGGATCACGGCTATCCACGCGTCCTGCACCACTTCACCGGCTATTCCATCGCCCACAATTCTGAACGCAAGCGCTCTCATGGATGACTGATATTGTTTAACCGCCAGATGAAATCCAGCTCGGTTTTTTTTATTAACAAAGCGATCAGCTCGCTTTCAGAGTAGTCAGCCATGGATATTTTATCCCAGTTTTGTCGGCGTCAGTCGTAACCACTTATGCAATATATACAGGCAGGGATCTGCTCGAACCTATTTCACTCCCTTAGTAAATTGCCTCATGAATCAACTAAAACGAGGACAAATAACGTCTGGTGCATCAAAAACCGAGCCGTATCTGGTGCCCACACGACATAATCGTGGGTTTTCTAAGCACCCCACTGGGCACCTAGGTTTAGGCAAGAAATAACTAAGCCAGTTTTACTGGGACCCTCGTTTGCCGAACTCACTTCTTCTCAAGAAAACGGTTACTTCTTGTAACAGTAAGCGTCTCATATCCTGAGAGCGTTAATTAAGAACAACTAAAATTTCTTGGAAAAATAATTATGAAAAAATTTACAGCGATGTCTACACCCCATTAGTTTTCGTTAGTCATCACCACGCTGGGCTAAACTTGAGGGGCTTCAAAAATCGGAGTGTTACTTCCGGTATCGTCGCCTAATGCTCGAAAATTGTGATAGATCAAATCCTAACAATCCTAGTAGACATTTGACTGATTGTTGCATAATCTCACCTCCTGAGGAGTTCCAGCCGTACCCGTCAAGGGATTGATTCTCTCAGAAATAACTATAATAAAGATAAATCATAACAACGAGAAACACTCGGAAAAGGGGGCGTAAATGCGCAGATGTATACCCGCAAAAATCAAGTTACTGACGCTAGCAATAATGGCTGCAGGTGCTTCGCAGCACGTTGTTGCTCAACAAGACGATGAAATTGAAGAGGTTTTAGTTACCGGCTCATTTATCAGGGGCTCGGCGCTTGACGCACCTTCTCCGGTACAAGTGATAGACCGCAGCAGCATCGAGGCACAAGGTGCCGCGATGGTCTGGGACGTCATCAAAAATTTAGAAATCAACTCAGGTTCCATAACCAATGCCCAAGTGGCTGGTGAAAACGGCGGTGAGTATAGCCAGTTAGAAGGCACTGCCAACGTCAACCTACGAAACCTAGGTGAAAACTCCACCCTAACACTCATTAACGGCAAGCGAATGGCGCCAGCGGGTGCCACGACTCGCAGCGGCGGTGAGTTTGTTGATCTCAACTCCATTCCGTTAGTGATGACCGATCGAGTGGAAATTCTCACCGACGGTGGTTCTGCCTTATATGGCGCCGATGCCGTTGCCGGTGTTGTGAACATTATCATGCGTAATGACTTCGTCGGGCTTGAGCTCTACGGTGACTTGCAGGGTTTAGACAGTATTAGTGGTCGGTACGATGCTACGGTGAGCGCGATCTGGGGCTGGGAAAGCTCAGATGGCCGAACCAATGTAGTGCTTTCTGGCGAGCGCTTCGAGCGTGATCCGGTGCCGGTGACTGCCGGAAACTTCTATGACGAAAGAAGTCAATTTTTAGATACCGTCGGCACAGCAGGTACATTAATTACGTCTCCAGCCTTTGGCGGAAATTTATCTCCCGGCTGGCTCAATCAGGAAGTGACTGATTTCAACATAGCCAATGGTGGTGTGTCTGATGCCATCTTCACGGATCCAGGCTGCGCGACCTTCAGATCGGCAGATGGCAGCCCGGCAATTGTAGGCACGCTGCGAGAACAACGAGGCGAACGCAACGGCACCTGCCGAGAAGGCAACGGCGAGTATCAGTTCATTGCTAATGAGATGGAAAGAGATAGCTTCGCTGTTTCTTTAGGGCACACTTTTAATGACAATGTGGAGCTCTATGGTTTTGGCCACTACTCCGATTCCAACACGATTCGCGCCGATGACGGTTACAATGCATCAAGAGGGCCAACGGTGTTTCTTGCGCAACCTGGCGCCTATACCCGTAACCCACGCTTCGGTGGTAACGCAATCGGCCAAACTCTGGAGCTTGGTTACTTTGCACCTGCAGCCGGCTTAACGCGGCCTACTGAACTGGATATTCCTAACTCGCCAATTTCTGCAGCCAATGGTGGTCCAAACGTGGCCGGATACCAAGGCTTGCGTGATGGCTTGCCCAGAACCGGCGGTGAGAGAAACACAACTTGGACAAACTCATCCAGCGCTCAGCTTGGTGTGCGGGGTGACTTCGAGGTTAATGACAAGTCGTACAACTACGACGTTAGCTACTCATTCAGTCAGTCCAGCTTAGAGGCTAAATACTTAACCTTCGCTCGAGATCGAGCTGAGTTAGCGGCGAACGGTTTAGGTGGGCCAAACTGCACGCCTAACGGTAGGCCAGATTTTGATTTCGCGGGTCAGCCAGGACCCTTTGGCGGTGCCGTGCCGCAGGCTTGGGATTTTTACGCGCCAGGACTTGTGCAGACATTCTTCCCGGGTTTCGTCTTTACGACTCGTGAGTCACTCTCCTATGCATTGACCAGTAATAATCAGGGTCAGGGCGGCTGCCAATTCTACAATCCGTACTTGTCTGCTTTGACTGATCCTAGCGTAGCGAACAGTCGTGAACTAATGGATTGGATCAACGTACCTCTAACTCGAACCGATAAGCGCAACCGTCTTGGAGTATTCGATGCTGTTGTTTCAGGTGAATTGATTGAGCTGGCGGGCGGTACTGCCCAGTTCGCAGCTGGTGCGCAATACAGAGAGCGCAACACCCTGTCTCGTGCAGATTCAAACGCGTATCCAGGCTTGCCTAATGCAATTCTTGGCTACGACGCCAACGGTGTGCCTAACGACTTTCACTACGTGAGTAATAATTTTGAGTGCTCGCTGTGCCAATTTAACTACGATCACGACCGCACCACCAGGGCCGTATTTGGTGAGTTGTCACTGCCATTCATTGCGAATGTAGAGACTCAAATCGCAGTTCGGTGGGAAGACTACGGAGGCATAATCGGCGATGAATTGTCACCTAAGATAGCCATGAGCTGGCGTCCATTGGACAGCCTATTGGTTCGCGGCTCTTTCTCACAGTCGTTCCGAGCGCCCAATATAGCAGTCATCAATCAAGGGCTTGAGTCTTCAAGCGTGGTTTTTCGCGATCCAATCTCCAATCAAGCAGTTCGTGCGGGTCTAGTACCACCAACGGATGAATTTGCTGAATCGGAATTCACCTATACCTTAGGTGGCCCTGCACCGGATGTGGGTAATGAATATGCTGATACATTCGGCCTAGGCTTTATCTGGACACCAGAGGGTGCTTTAGATGGCCTTAGCGTGCAGGCTGACCTGTGGCGTTTCGAAGTGGAGAACCGCGTATTACCTCAGCCTCCAATCAGTGCACTGCAGCCTGAAATTGATGCCTTCACTGCGGCGTCTCAAAACCCTGCAAACTACATCTTGAATGACTCAATACCAGCTGATTCAGCACAGCCTTATACGTCGTGTGATCCAGCTGCAGTAGCGGCTCAGTTCGGCGTGGATTCGCCAGAGCGTCTCAACTGTGTTGTGGATCCTCGAACCTATGTTGTGGATGGTATTCAGCGTGCATTTGGTGTTACCAATGCAAGTTTGATTACCTTAACAACCAAGACCATCAATGCGGGTAGTATCACAGCCGATGGTGTCGATATGAAGCTAGGCTACGGGTTCTCAAACGACTGGGGTAACTGGAGAGCGGGTGTTAACTACACTCACGTACGTCAGTACCTGTTGGCTGATGTACCCGGCTTAACCCTTGGTCTTCTCGATACCGGCGTGTACGACGGTGCTGGTACTACTGGTGATGATAACCTTGTGCGATCACTGCCTGATAATAAGGGTACCTTTACTGCCAGCTGGCAGCGGGGAGAGCACAGCTTGAATGCAATTAACCGCCACATTGGTTCGTATCAGAACTTGGGTTATGCCACTACCTTCGAAAATGGTAATGACTTTATTCGAAGCGTGGTGTCTCGTAAGATTGATAGTTATGACACTTGGGATTTCCAATATAACTACAACCTTACTTGGGGTAACAGTAACTTGGGTTCAACTCGATTAACTGTTGGCTTGCTAGATGCGTTTAACGCGGACTTACCATACTACGAAGAAGGTGCATTGAATTACGATGCGCAAGTGTTTGATGGTCGCGGCCGTCGCTTCTACGCGCGTATGTTGTGGCAATTCATGTAAGAAGCTAACCATAGCCTGAGAGGGCGGTTAGCAGGAAAAGGCGAAGAGAAATCTTCGCCTTTTTTTATGTCACAAAATTATGGTCTAAAGATCAACATTAGACGATGGTCGATCGAAAACACTCGAGTGCAAGCTTTAGATCCGATAACGACTTTCAAAAGCGAGTCAGGCAATGGTTCAATTTTGGATCGAATTCTAGCAAGACGTTTGTAAAGTTTTAATGCGCTCAGAAAATTGCGCAAGGGCCAGCGCAGGCGAGTACTCAATGATATATGCTGCCGAGAGATTTACCTTAGTCTAATTATTTAAGATTAAAGCGGATTTTTAGTGTTTCCCTTTAAATGAAGAATTTAACCTTTCAGTTATTATCTATCGCTTCAAGCGAAATCGTGGAAGTCTAACCCCGCTTAAGAAGTACTAAAGAGGCAAGTTAAGTTAAGCTGGTTTAACTATGCAAGGAAGCCGAACCTACTGCTACGCAGAGCTGTTATTCGCGAAGTTAGTGCTCAAAGAGACGTAAAAACTGACGGCGGTCAGTTATTGCTGCCTTTGGATTTTACCATAAAGCCGCTGTTTGAATCTGTGCTAAGAATGTTTGATGTACAATTGGCAAGCTTAAGGGCTTTTGCAAGTTAGTAAAGTTGGCTTTATTTGAAGCAGGTTTATAGCTACAGTAAAGGGGACAGATCTATTTTCAAGGAATAGGAAGGCCAGTATTGTAGTCTAAATAAATCTGTCCCCTTTGTTCTGGGTGCATCAAAAACCGAGCAGTATCTGGTGCCCACACGGCGTAATCGTTGGTTTTCAAAGCGCTCCACCGGGCACCTAGGTTTAGCTGAGAAATAACTAAGCCAGTTTTACTGGGACCCTCGGTTGCCGAACTCACTTCTTCTCAAGAAAATTGTAACTTCTTGTAACAGTAAGCGTCTCATATCCTGAGAGCGTTAATTAAGAACAACTAAAATTTCTTGGAGAAATAATTATGAAAAAATTTATAGCGATGTCTACGTTCATGCTTGCAGTAACCGTTCCTGGTCTAGCCAGTGCCGAAGTGGAAATGGGCGAAGTGACACAGGGCGCTGTGCATATAACTTACAACGCAAGTGATTTGGCCAGCCAGTACGGCCGTGACAGATTAGAAACACTCATTCGCCGCGCTGCAGAGAAAGTGTGCGGTTCTTCCTACTACAGAGTTGCTGGCTCGCTTAGTCAGGCGGCGGAAAATCGTAAATGCTATGACGAAGCTGTGGAAAAAGCGCTAGGTTCACTTACTGCGGTTGGGTAGTGCTAGCAGAATAGATTCTGTTTAAACAAACAGTATTACAGGTCCGTGCAGGACACCTGTGATACTGTTTTTGATTTCAAATAAAGGGGACCAAATAAAGGGGGCAGATCTATTTTCAAGAAATAGGACAGCCTGTATTGTAGTTTAAATAAATCTGTCCCCTTTGTTTGCTTTGTTTTGGATCGCTGTGGCATAAACGGCAATATCTGCTGCGCTCATACCCAGTTGGTGTGCCGTGTTCTGCCAACCCTTTAGGGCAGCAGAGACTTCGATAATGATGGCTTCGGCACGTTCGGCCTTTAGCGCGAAGTACGGGGCTGCTCTACGTGCTAAGTCCAGATTGGCATCCGGCCCTTCTTCTGATATCCAAGTGGTGAGTTCACGTGCCTTCTCCTCCAACGGAATGGGATTCAGATCATAGGCGGGTGACAACCGCCATTTGTCGTTCTTGTCATACAAGAACCCATGATTACGTAAGTGATCGTCGAGATTGCCTATCAGCACGCCAAAGACGATCCGCCGCCAGAGTTCATGCAAATCCTTCGTTGGCTCACTTGAGTACATGCGTATGCTTTCGGCGATATCAGTATAGGTCGCCTCCTCGCCGTCATTCAGACCCAACAAACTCATGGCAGACATAAAGGGGATACGTTGCCCATCTCGCCGGTCAAAGCGCGTAATCAAGGCTACCGGCCGACCATCCACCTCCAATAGCCTAGCGGCAGAGGCATTTACTCCAGCCTTGGTGGCTAGTGTCATTGCCAGCACCTCGCCATGTGGGATGCTGCGATCATCATCCGGTTTAGAGAATTTGGCAATGGCCAGTGTGCCATCATTATCCACTACGGCCGATTTCGGACGCGCACCACCAAGGGGTGAGCCTTCATTCAAAAGCAGCCTCAAATCTTCCGCCGTTTCAGTATTGCTTTGAACAGCATCGGCTGCATTTATGAGTGCAGGTAACTGGAGCAGCGGCGGGACATTGTAATGCCCAATATCATGATCGAAGTTGTCTTCATTTTCACGCTTATAACGTAGTGCGCCGATTCGGGTTTGATCTGTAATCGCCAGCAGGTAGTCGATTTCTGACAGGGCGCGCTCTTCACCAGCTTTGCGAAAGGCTCGTTTGACCAGCTGTTGCCCCCAACGATCTGGCGCAGTATCTCGCAGTACACCAGGAAGTGCGGACTTGTCCGATGTGGTGTAAATCTGCCCGCCGTCCAAGGGCAGATTGGCCGGGTCGAGGGCAAAAGAGCCTGGGTTGTTGAGCCATTCGTCCGCGTATTCAAACACGGAGCTCTGACCACGATGCTTAGCGACATAACGGCACCGGCCGACCAAATGCGTCTCACCGGCATGATCGATATAGATTTGGATAGTATCTGTCACAATCGCACCTTCTTGCGACTACGCGGTTGTACTTTTTGAGGTAGCCGGTCTTCGTCAATATCCAATCCCAAGGTGTCGCTGCTGCGATCAGCTACGTCTCCGAGACCTTCAATCAGGCCAAGTATAGAGAGCAGCGTCGCATAGATGCCCATTGAAACTGAAGGGTCACCCTTTTCGGCCTTGTAGAGCGTGCCTCGGCTGATGAATGCCCGTTCAGCCATCGAGACTGTCGAAATACGGCGTTTTTTACGCGCAACAGCAATATCTTCGCCTAACTTAATAAGGGCTTTCCGGGCTGCTCTGGGCAGTGTACTAGTTGCTAGTGTTTTCATAAACTGTCTTATATATTGACCTATAGATGCTTTAATTGTTCAAAATATAAGACATTATGGCCTATAAGTTCATAAGCGTCCAGACTCTACTAATTGATTGGCGAACAGCCGCGTAGCGCGCGCATTAGGAAATAAAGGGGACAGATCTATTTTCAAGAAACAGGACAGCCTGTATTGTAGTTTAAATAAATCTGTCCCCTTTGTTTTGTGCACTTGGAGCGGGAAGAGGCTTCAACTAGACGGTTTTGAAATCGATCACTGTTTTCCTTGGAGTCGTTGGTTAAATAACGATCTTTGGAACTTGCTGCCTGCTAGCCAGCTGGCCAATAATCAGAAGCTCGAAAAATTGCCTTCGGCAGCGCTTATGCATGAGTTAAAGAAACGTATTCTTGATTGGTGGGAGCAGGCGTATAGCGAGGAAGGCTTACGCAACCAGTTTCAAATGGAAGCAGAGTCGGCATTGCCGTTAGCCGGCGGCGCATCTTTTGCTAATGTCTTTGAAGCAATGCTTTATCAAAGAGCGCGATTACGTGCTGATCAGCAATTGACTGAGTGGAAATAAACCGCTCGCCGTTAAAAATATAGTGCGGCCAAAGTTTGGTGATTACCGCAATCAGCCTGTGTTGTAATGATCAAATAGAACGGCATAAAAGCGTGGTCTTTCCCATATTCCTTAAAATATTTCCCCCTCACTATTAACACACAAAACGAGAATCTAATTATGACTCCTTTTAAATTATTGCTTACGGCATTTGCTATTACTATTTCGGCAACCTCACTGAATGCATCGGGACAGGAGCGCACTTTCATAAACCCTAGCAGTGCTACTAGCACAGCAGGTGCTCCGTTTAGCGGCGGAGTGAATGTGAATGGCACTGTTTATCTTTCTGGGAGGTTAGGTTTGGAAGACGGGGTTGTGCCGGCGGACCCTGCGCAGGAAGCAAGGAATGTGCTAAATATTATAAAGAACACTCTTGAAAGTGGAGGCCTGACAATGGATGACTTGGTGTATGTTCAGGTCTTTTGTTCTGATTTGTCTCTGTATGAGGTGTTTAACGAAGTCTATCGCTCTTTTTTCAGCGCTGAGTTTCCAGCCCGGGCATTCATAGGAACAGGCAGCTTACTCAATGATGCTCGATTCGAGATTCAGGCTATTGCTGTGGCAAGGTAAATGCAGTGACTTGTGAGTCAGGCCAATATTGGTTATTTAATAAAAAGGGGGGCTCGTTTTACGGACACAAGCATTCCTTTCTTAGCTATTGCATAGTCGATTATGCCCGTCCAATCGTAAATAAGTGTTCGGCCAATTGAAAGTCAAGGTTCGTCTGAATGAAAATACTGTGTCGTACAGATGAAGATATTAGGCTCAGTTTTCTCTATGGGGCATTGGTGCGGGCGGGGGGTAGTTGGTCCTAACAGGTATCTGATTAATATATATAGATTAAGCTCGGTTCAGATATTATTAGTGTTCCTGCCGACGTTACTATGATTTCTTACTCGAAAAACATCTGAACCGCCGTCCAACATAGTTTTTTACCGTCCAAAATTGAGAAAAGGGTCAAAGTACAGATACAGTAATTTTTTGGGAAAGAAGAGGGGAATGGGGCAAGAATTAGGCCGCTCCGCCCTCTTAATCTTATGCCTTAAGCAAACAAGTCAAAGCGCCCGAAGTCACCACCGAGCAAGCCGCTGGCATTACTCTGGCCCAGCCAGCCCTGAGTCATGGTCTGATAGACCTTCCTGAAATCCGTTGTGTAGGCCAGATTGTCACCTTCGGCCAGATCGGTAAGGCTTGGCAGTTCACCGTAATGGCCCCCTTTTACAGGTTTGCCTACTACAAACATGGCATTGGCTGCGCCGTGGTCGGTGCCGAGGCTGACATTCTCAGGAACCCGTCTGCCGAATTCCGAAAAGATCATTAACACCACGTCGTCGGCGCGGCCGATGCGTTCCAGATCCTGCATAAAGCCGGACACCGCATCGGACGTGTAGGTGAGCAGGCGGCGGTGCAGGTTGTTCTGAAACACATGAGTGTCGAAGGCATTATTGCGATAGGACACATAGTAGAGTTTGGTAGGCAGGCCGGCATCGAGCATGGCGGTTACCTTTGGAAGGTCCAGACCGGCGATACCGTAGTCGATTGGTGATTCGTATCTGTTCCAGGCATCACGCACCAGTGCGGAAGAGTCGGTTGCACTGCGGGCAATGTCTAACAGAAATCGCCGGGACGGGTTTTCCACTTTCCCCACATCAGGGCGCAACTGCAGTGCGTTTTTTTCCTCATAGAACGATTCGCGCATGAAATTGTTGGGCGAATCAAACACCACCGGTACATGACGTTCACTTCGAACCGCAAGCGACTGCCGTTCGGCGATATTCATTAAATAGTTAGGCGGCGCATCGGGAGCCATCTGGTCGGCGAGCCTGCCTACCCAACCATATTCTTCCCCGCTATTGGGCGCGGCGGTATGCCAGTAGGCCATGGAAGAAAAGTGAGAGTAAGACGGGTTCTCATAGCCGCAGCCATGGACGATTGCCATCTTGCCGTCTTTATACAGCCGCTCGAAACCCGCCATGCCTGGATTAAAACCAAAATGGTCGTCGATAAGGCGCAGCTCATTTTTCGGCAGACCGACATTGGGACGCGCGCGATAATAGGCATCGTCGCCGTAAGGCACAATGGTGTTCAGACCATCGTTACCGCCGGACAATTCCAGAACAACCAGAACCTTGCCGTCCGCAGCAGCTTGCGCGGCAGCAGATTGTGCCGCCTGTGCGAAGGCCGGTGGCACAGCTCCCATCATGCCAAGCCCGGCCATGCCTGCCAGTAAGTCTCGGCGTTTCATGGAGCTGCTGTTTAGCAATTGTTTCTTCTTTATAGTCATATCTGCCTCGAATTCTGCCTGCCTTAACTCGGGATCTGTTCCCGGGATCATGTAGCTCTTTTAAGCCTAACCCAGTTGATACTCTGGCTGACTCATAATCAGATGCAAAAGCATCCTGAGGGAGTCTTCCATATAGCTTTGTGCTGTAGCGATATCATTGGTGCCCAGTTCGGTATTCAGAAACTCGACCAGCATGCGCCGGGCATCATCACCTGGCGCAACACGCATGAACCGGCCTATAAAATAGTCCACCACTTCGCTGCTACTGGCCAGGCTTTCTTCGATAACCATGGCACTCAAATTGAGCCGCGCGGTGTGGCGGGAAATGGGCAATACCCGCTCCAGCGCCATCTGCCAGCCACGGTAGTTACCGTAGCGAGTATTAAAATCTTCATCCCTGTCGGCAAGCATGTTGGACTCCGCCATGATGTTGCCTTCACCTAACGATGAAGGTTGGGTGGCGGAGGTGATATCCATGCCTTGTCTGATGCGATCGGAAACACTGCGAATCTCGAGACTGCCATTAAAGCGGTCCGGCGGGATAAAGTTGATGTCGGGGAACAGAATGTCTCTGGCCAGATTGCCGCGCATCAATAATAGGCTCGGTGTAATCCAGCTGCGCCCGCCTGCCCAACCTGCGACCGTGGGTGGACGAAACAGGGATTGACCGAGGGAGCCGGTGGCACGATTAAAATCAGGCACACCCGGTACATCTTCCAAGCCCAGTTTGCGATAAGTAGATACCGTTAATTGCACCGGGCTCTTTATCTGAGTGCCAACAGAGGCCGGGCTATAAAAATCTCTGGAAAGAAAAATGGTTTCCAGCAAGGTGGAGATGTCGTAGTCGGCCTCACGAAACACATCTCCCAGCTCCGCCTGCAGGGCAGGGCTGAGATCTTGACGAACATAGAAACGGTAGATCTTACCCGAAATATATTCGGCGGTAACCGGCTGTTCCATAATCAGATCAATTATATCGACACCGTCAAAGTTCCCCCGGTGGCCGAGAAAGCTTTTCTCACCGGCATCGTGCAGGTCTTCATTGATTTGAAATTCAACACCGGAGTAGTTCCATCCGGTAAATGCTCGGGCGGCTTCGCGAATATCCTCTTCGCTGTAATTGCCAACGCCCATGGTGAACAGTTCCATAATCTCACGGGCGAAGTTTTCATTGGGGGCGCCTTTTACATTCACGCTGGCATCGAGAAAAGACAGCATGGCAGGGTCTTGTGCCACGGCCAACATCAGGCCCCGAAAACTGTCGGTGCCCATTTCATGGAACAACTCCAGCTCCATTAACAGCTTTCGGTAATCCCGAACCTTGCTCTCATTCACGGCGAAGTGCCCGTGCCAGAAAAGCGCCATCTTCTCCTGCAGCGGATTATCGGAGGCCACCATACGATTAGCCCACCAATAGGCAACGCGATTGGTTTCCAGCACGCTGGCACGCAACCAGTAGAAGAACTTGTTTACCACCGGCTGCAGGCGACGATTACCCTCCGGCTTTACCTTGATGCCAAGTGCCTCACCGGTCTCCTTGGCCAAGTCGGTAGTTGCCGGCCGGCTGGGTGGAAAGGGCTCTAGGCCGGGGTCGTGAACACCGGAATGCAAAAAGGGTTCGAGATGACTGTTATTGGCGGGATCGAAATGCACCAGGCTATCCACCGCCTCGCGGGGCGACATGGCCGCCAATGCATCAATCTCCGTAGGAGTACCACCAAAACCCGCTCGTTCCAGCAGATGAGCCGCCGTGTCGTAATTCCACAGGCTTTCAGGTAGAGGCGACAGATCGTCTTGCTGGGCGAAACCGGCGGAGCAGGTCAGCAGAGCCAGTATTCCAAGGGCGGCGACCGATCTGCGTGCTGTAGAGCCTTGTGCCATGTGGGTATCTCCAAGCATTCATTGAGAGATCTTACTCTATTCTATTTTTGAGTTGTTTTCTAAGCAAAAGCGGGGATTTGGAGGCTTTTTCGAGTGTCAAATTGTCACAGGGGGCGATGAGGGATAGGGAGCGGGGGGGGTGGTCTAGAGTACTATCTATTTGATATATATATGAAATAACTAAGGTTCAGTTATTATCAGTGTTACA
>JBLGBD010000085.1:0-13455 GCA_047617585.1 Pseudohongiellaceae bacterium
TGGTTATATATTTCGTGCGCCATCATATTGCGAAAGGGTTTGCTTTAGGTCGGGTTTAAATGGCTTCAGCCGCCGCCTAGCTTAGGCTATCTACTATACCGATCCGGCGTTTTCCCCTGATGGCTTAAGAGCCGCCTATGTTTCGACCAACCCTCGCGGCTATTTCAACTTATATAATAGGGCCATTGAGAGCGGGCAGTAAGCAGGTGAGCCAATAGCCGAACCAGGCCAGATTGTGGTGGTGGGACAGGAGTATAGGCCGCCCTTTATGGCCATGTGTTTAAGTTCGGTTTAAAAGAGCACTTAATATCGCCTTTTGTTACGGCGGATGAGGGCACTGCGATAGAAAGCCTAAATCCTAGTGACACCGACATGTTTCTAAAATCGAAAGCCCAAGGCGCCGTGGTTGGATACGTGCATCCCTTTGGTGGTGAACCAGACCCCTTGCTTGGTAATCTTGGCTGCGGAAAAGAAAGGCTTTAGGGTTGACGCTGCACTGGAGACAACTGATGCCTTAGAGTGGTGGGATGCGAGCATCGCCGGGTTTTCCGTCTCTATGGGGTATGGAACAACGGCCTAAAGTTTCCGCGAGCGGCAGTGAAGATTCTATTAGCTCACTTCATAGCCGTAAATTAGTCGGCTCGTTTCGAACCTATGTGTATACCGGAAACCAAGGCCTTAGTATGGAGGCATGGTTTGACAGCATGAAAAAGGGCGGGGCATTTGTGAGCTCGGAGTCTTTGCTGGAGCTTAAAGTCAATGGCTTGTTGCCCGGAGATGCTGTCCAATTACCTGCCGGTGGCGGGCCGGTAGAATTAACAGGTTGCCTCCGCTCAGTCACTAATTTGGAAGACGTGGCGCTGGTGTGTAACGGGCTAGCAGTAGAGAGATTTCTTCTGCGCCGAAACACCAGCAATGTGGATATCAGTTACTCGCGCAATATAGACCGCAGCGGTTGGCGGAGTGCCAATTCAAAGCCGAGAATCCGCCAGCTACGGCATCCGCTGGACAGACCTGCTGCAACAATTAGCCGAAGCCTAGTAGCCGAAGCCTGGCCAGGCTGGAGATTCGAGCGAGAGCAGGCCCAAGCAAAGGGGTCAGAGCAACTTGATACACAAGGTGTGGGCGTTCCGTGAGTTCGAGGGTGTCGGAGTAATTACCCCGTTTCTTTCACCGTTTCTTTTTTTAGCAGGCCAATACCTGCGGTGGCTAAAGCGATAGACACTATTGCGTTGAGGTAGTTAAAAAAGGCGTAGGGAGCATAATCTAAAACACTTACTCCTAGAGTGGCTGCGTAGAACGCGCCGGCGGTTGTCCATGGGATTAATGCCGTGGTCATAGTGGCGCCTTCTTCTACTGAGCGTGAAAGCATAGCGTTATCTAGCTGTTTTTCTTCATACTTGGTCTTAAACAATTGGCAGTTCAAGATGATCGAAATATAGGCTTCCCCCATGGCTAGGTTGCCCATGAAGCTAGTGCTGATTGTGGTTGCGATTAGAGCGGGGGTGCTTTGAACTTTGGCAATAATACCGGCCAGTAGTGCAGCCAAAATACCGGTGCCGTGGAGGATGCCGCCTAATGCGATGGCCATTAGAGCCAAGATAAGCGTCCAGCTCATGGAACTAATACCGCCACGGCCTAGCAGGCTATCCAGGCTGTCCAAGCCAGTTTGACCGGGGGTGTTGAGCCAAAGTGCATTTAAAATTTCAGCCACAGAGTCGCCTTGGTAGAGCCACGCGATTACCGCAGCGGTTACAATGCTCGCGACCATGGCTACCTCGGGTGCTGTTTTGCGGATACTCAGTGCTGCCAGAACCACAAGTGGCAGCAGGGTTAGAACAGGGTTTAGTCCGTAGCTCAGCGCCAACGCGTCTTGAATCGCCGCGATAGAGTCGTAATTCATAGCTTGATCTGAGTACATGCTGCCGAGGGCTAAAAAGATTATAAATGCCAGCACAAAACTGGGTATCGTGGTGAACAGCATGGCATAGATATGGCGATACAAATCGGTTTCGGCGCTCATCGCCGCGAGATTGGTGGTGTCAGAAATCGGGGACATTTTGTCGCCAAAGGTTGCGCCGCAAACGACCATCCCGGCAACCAGCGGCAGAGGAATACCCATGGCGCTGCCAATGCCGATGAAAACCACTCCCAAAGTGCCTACAGTCCCCCAAGAAGTGCCGGTAGCCAGGGACATGACGGCGCAAAGTATCATGCCAACAGCGAGGAAAAGGCTTGGGCTGAGCCACTGTAGACCAAGGTGGATTAGTGCTGCAATGGTGCCGCTGTGCATAAAGCTAGAAATCACCATGCCGATAAGCACGAAGATATAGATTGCTGGCAGCGCCCGAGTTAGGGCCGTTCCCATTAGATTCCGAATTTGAGGGTAGTCGTAGCCTAGCCAATAAGCGTGCAAAGAGCTCCATATCAGGCAGGTGAACATTAGGCTATGTAAACTCACTTCTAGCCAATAAAGGCCGCCAGCGATGATTACGATCACTAGGCTGAAGCAAAGCAGGGCTTGGGCAAACGACGGCGTTTGCTGATGTCGGTTTGATAGGTCAGTCATGAAGCGCCAGCATATAAACAATTGGGGTGTGTGTAAAACTTTGCTAAGCTCCTGAGGTAATAAAGTTTCACTGATGAATAACTAGGAAAAGTTATGGATCTATCTTGGATGGCTTGGACACAGCCAACAGCAATCTTTTTTGCGGTCATTGCCGGCTTAATCTTACTCATGTCGGTATGGGAATTTTTCAGCCCCGGGGGCAGCCCCAGAGTCGGTGTTTTGCGGTTTGAAACCACGCGCGGTGACAGGCTTTTCATCACCTTGCTTGGCAGTGCGTTTATCAATCTGGCATGGCTAGGGTTAGCTGCGGCGAGTTTGTGGTGGGGGCTAGCACTTTGTTTGGTGTTTGGTCTGGCTGTATTTTTGTTTGTGTAGTTTAAAAATGTCTAAAAATAAGCAAGTGGCATTCAAGCCAACGAGTGTGGGAGAGGTTTATGACGAATAATAAAACAGGTTTGAAAGTAGCAGCGCTAGCCGCAGCAATCGCATTTGCGAGTAGTTCTGTGGCAGACATTGAAGACGCCCAGCAATGGTTGCCAGAGTTTCAGCCCTCGACACTTAGCCAACAGCAGCAGCTCGACGAACTCGCGTGGTTTATTGAGGCTGCTAAGCCATTTGCTGGCATGTCCATCAAAGTTGTGTCGGAAACAATCACTACTCATGAATACGAGGCGCAAACCTTAGCCAAAGCGTTCACTGAAATTACGGGCATCCAAGTAACCCACGACCTGATTGGTGAAGGCGATGTGGTGGAAAAACTACAGACCCAAATGCAGTCGGGTGAAAACATTTATGATGCCTATGTGAACGACTCAGATTTAATTGGCACCCATTTTCGCTACCAGCAGGTTCGTAACCTGACTGACTGGATGGCAGGAGAAGGGGCAGCAGTCACCTCACCTACCTTAGACCTAGATGATTTTATTGGCCTGGCGTTCACCACTGGGCCCGACGGTAAGCTATATCAGCTGCCAACCCAGCAGTTTGCCAATTTGTATTGGTTTCGCTATGACTGGTTCACTGACCCGCAGCTCAAGCAACAGTTCCAAGCGAAGTATGGTTACGAGCTTGGAGTACCGGTGAATTGGTCTGCCTATGAAGATATCGCTGACTTTTTCACCAATGAGGTGGGCGAGATTAATGGCCAAAAAGTCTATGGACACATGGACTATGGCAAAAAAGATCCGTCGTTGGGCTGGCGTTTTACCGACGCTTGGCTGTCGATGGCTGGAGCTGGTGATGCTGGGATTCCCAACGGCTTACCGGTGGATGAATGGGGTATTCGAGTAGAAGGCTGCAGCCCAGTGGGTTCCACGGTTGAACGCGGTGGCGCTACCGATGGCCCGGCTGCGGTTTACTCGGTGACCAAGTATATTGACTGGCTGCGAAATTATGCCCCGCCAGAAGCGGCCGGCATGGTATTCAGTGAGGCTGGCCCTGTTCCTGCACAAGGCAATATCGCTCAACAGATTTTTTGGTACACAACCTTTACCGCCGACATGGTTAAACCGGGCTTGCCGGTGATGAACGATGACGGCACGCCAAAATGGCGTATGGCACCGTCGCCTCATGGCGCCTATTGGGAGGAGGGTCAAAAACTAGGTTATCAAGATGCTGGATCTTGGACGCTGATGAAGTCAACGCCAACTGATAGGGCTCAAGCGGCTTGGTTATATGCGCAATTTGTGACCTCTAAAACAGTGTCGTTAAAAAAGAGCCATGTTGGCCTAACCGTGATTCGCGATTCAGATATTCGCCATGAAAGCTTTACTGAGCGAGCCCAAGAGCTGGGCGGGCTGGTTGAGTTTTATCGCTCACCCGCACGGGTGCAATGGACGCCAACTGGGACCAACGTGCCGGACTATCCGAGGCTCGCCCAGTTGTGGTGGCAGAATATCGGCGATGCCGCTTCTGGCGCTAAAACGCCCCAAGAAGCAATGACAGCGTTAGCCGTGGCACAAGAACGTTTAATGGAAAGACTGGAACGCGCCGGTGTGCTTGGGGACTGCGGCCCTAAGCTCAATGAAAGGCAAACCCGTGAGTATTGGTTCGCTCAACCCGGTGCGCCGAAAGAGCCTTTGGCGAATGAGAAACCTGCGCCTATCACCATAGATTATGATGAGCTGGTGCGAAGCTGGCAGTAAGTTCAATGCGATTAATTTTAGGGTATATGGGGGTAATGACTAATGAATAATTTGCGCTTTGGGGTATGTCAGTTATCGGTACGCCAACTAAGAGCCGCAGTTGCCAGCATCGGCTTTGTGTTTGCTGCCAGCGGCATGGCAGCAGTGCCCGATTTTCAAATAACCGGCCCAATAGTCGCGCAGGCTCCTGGTCACCCCTCTAAAGACTTCGTCTACAGCGCTTCAGCGATTGAACTTGAATCTCGAGGTTATGTTGAAGAAGAGTACTTTATTGAAGGGATTGCCAATCGTTACTCGGCACCAGAAATGGAGAATGCTGAGGTGCTTGATTCAGGGCATCGATATCGAACCCGCCTCGTTGTTCGTCGCCCTACCAATCCTGCCCAGTTTAACGGTGTCGCTGTGGTTGAATGGATTAACGTGACAGGTGGCCCCGATAAAGATATTGATTGGTGGCAATCAGGAGAGCATTTTATAAAGAACGGTTATGCTTACTTGTTTGTGTCAGCCCAAATGATGGGAATCGACACAATGAAACAAGCCAGCCCGCAGCGCTATCAAAGCCTAGACATCACCCATGACGGGATGTTGGAAAGAGATGAAGCTTCCTATGACATCTTCGCCGCTGTCGGAAAGTCGATAAATCGCACTGGAGAAACCCAGCAGCAAGGGCAGCCTGATATTCTTGGCGGCCTAAAAGCCGAAATTATTCTAGCCACCGGTCATTCTCAATCAGCCTCCCGGCTTGCAACCTATCTCAACAACATTCATCCACTTGAACCGATTTATGACGGCGTGATGGTGCATGGCGGTGGTGGCCGTATCAGGGATGATCAAGACGTCAAGATTTTTAAAATTATGGCGGAGACTGATATGCCGCGCAGAGCCGCCGCGCCGCAGCCGGCGTCGGATTCGTTTCGGCAATGGGAAGTCGCTGGCACCTCCCATGTTGATGTGCCGTTTGAAATCGAATATGCCAAGGTGCGAAACCTTGCGGCGGGCTTATCTATAGAAAACCTAGCACCCCGTGATTCTGGATGTGAGCTGCCAGCCTATTCCCAGGTTCCATTTCGCGATGTAATGAATGCCGCATTTGAGCATTTGGTGGTGTGGGTAAGAGACGATGCAGCACCGCCGATTGCGCAGCCGCTTCAGGTAGCGAGAATGATGCCCGAGCTTGAATTTGCCAGAGATGAGCAGGGCAATATTTTAGGGGGTATTCGTTTGGCAGCCCATGCAGTGCCCACGGCAACAAATACCGGAATGAACACGGGTGACAATCGATTCTGTTTTCTTTATGGCTCCCACCAGCCATTTGCAGCCAGCGAGCTTAACAGGCTTTACCCAACCAATGCAGATTACATAGAAAAGGTTAGGCAGGCGGTTGAGCAAAATCTCGCGGACGGCTTTATTTTGCCTGAGGCAGCAATCCAGACACTCGAGGCGGCTCAAAACGGCTTCTGAGTCATGAGCTTATGATAGGCCGAGTTAGCGTCTTATTTAAAGCGGCCAGCAAGGGCTGCTAAGCGTGCAGTCCAGATTGTCTTGATGGCCTCGCGCTCTGGATTTAGTGCGGGGTCTAGAGTCATGCTGAACTTCAATCTGGTTTTGTCGCCGTCGCTTTCAAACCGTAGTTTGATTTGACTGCAACGGTCTGCGCGGCCGTCTTTTATCCAGCTAAAACTGAGCTGATCGGGAATGCGAAGCTCAAGATACTCTCCGCTGTATTCGATTTGCTTGTCTCGTTTTTGAACTTTGAAACAAAAACTGCCGCCTTTGCGCACCGTATTATCAAGGCTGATTACTTTTTCGCCAGCAATCTCTTGATTGAACATCCAAGTGCCGATAACCACTGGAATTAACCACTGATCAAACACTTTCTGGGTGCTGCCATTGACGGTTTTAGTGAGCGTGAATGACGCCGGTTTTTCAGTTGGAGTGTTGGGAGCAGGTTCGCCGAACATTGAAATTTGTTCAGTTGTCATTTTAATCAACACTCCCTAAAGGATTGGCAGGCATTAAATGGCTTGGAATAGCAGGTCTTCGAGTCGCTTCTTTCTGGCCGTAATTTAGCGCCAGATAACTGAGGATTGAGTCTTCCTGTGATTCACTTAGGGGGCCTAAGCCTTGAGTTTCCTGCATCCAAGCAATTCGGCTCTTCCACACAGAGCGACTGCCTGAATTTTGTACAATCATTTGTGCGGAATGACATTCGGTGCAGGTCGCTTTGACCTCAAGCCAGCCCGCGGCTTCAATCAAGCCGGTGGCAGTGTCGAGGGTTTGGGTCGATTGCGCAGTTGTTGTGACGGCGCCGAAGCTGGCCGCAAGCAAAACAGCTGCAGTGAATCCAATAGAGTATTTAGCCATAGCGCTTTGCCTCTTAAACTGCCTGGACAGCAATCCGGTGACAGGCATTGTTGAGATAGCCTCGTGGGTTCCATCCTGGCACAACCATAGGTTGCGAGCGACCTCGATCATCCATCGCTCGGGCCCATATTTCATAGTAGCCCGGTTGAGGAAATTGCACCCAGGTCTGAAAATTTTGCCATGCTAGTCTGTTTGCAGCCGGTTGCACTGCACTCGGTAGCCACGTGGCTCCAAAATCTATGGAGATAAACACGGCGCTAATCTGATTATCGCCGGCCCAGGCATGGCCACGAATTGTAAGTCGCTCCCTTGAGTCAATACTAACGCCAGACTGGGGAAAAGTGATTAAAGACTTCACTGGCATTGATTGAATAATTGTCATTGCCTCATCAGGCACTTTGGAGCCGGGGGCTACCGGCTCAATAGGCACTGTGTACGAGGGAGCTTTCATCTTTTCGCCATCATGAATCCGATCGCGCACTAGAATGCGTTTCAGCCATTTGCCCGATACCGAGCCTGGCCAGCCTGCGCACACCAGCCTTAACGGGTAACCGTTTTGGAGCGGAATATCTTCGCCGTTCATTTGCCAGGCTATGAGAGTTTCGCGCTCTATCGCTTTGTCGATAGGAACCCCTCTTGAAATGGGCACCAAATCAGGATCGCCACTTAAGTGGCTGTCAGCACCATAATAGCCAATGTATTTTGCGTCGCTGCTGATGCCGCAGTAGTTCAATACATCTCGCAGGCGTACGCCGGTAAAACTTGGGCAGCCAACGGCGCCGGTGGTCCATTGATTGCCGCTAGCAGCAGGGTTGAACTCACTACGACCGTTGCCTCCACATTCTATTTGCAGCTGGGCGCTGACGGTTTCGAACCTTTGTTTTAGTTCAGAAATTGTGAAGCTGGTAGCGTTGACACAGGATTCGCCGCCAATTTCTAAGGCCCAATTATCTACATCTATCGTCGTTGGTGGCACACCATTGTTGCGGACAAACATCCGATTATTGGGAGTTACCTCATCATCTAATAGGTGAGCAGGAGTTTCCGCATTCACAGGTCTGTCGTTGAGAATGATGAGCCCGTCTTTGCCTTGTAGTGTTTCAGGTGCATTGGCTGCTGCGAAAGCCGCAGGTATAAGCCCGGCGGGCATATTTTTAGCAAAAGGGATTGTCATACCTAGCGCTGAACCCATGGTAAATAGAGCACTTTTGCTGAGAAAGCCGCGTCTAGACAAGTGGCTTTGGCGGCCCCAGACGAGTTTGTCTGCAGCAATCGGATCCCTTGCATAAAGGCTGTAAAGGCGTAACTCAGACTTGTCTTTCATTGGGTTGTCCTAGTGGCTTCATACCACTGTGTCAGGTTGCATTAAGCTAACGCATTGCGGCGCTAAAATGTCGATTTAGATTATCAAATCTGTTTAATTATATCCAAGGCTGAACAACGCGTAATAGTTTGTGCCGATTTAATGAGGTTGCCTAGGTTTGCTGAGTTTAAGCAAGAACCGGTCTGTGGCTCGGTTTAACCGCGGATCGAAAATACTACGGCTGTGATCGTCATTGCTAACCCGTAAAATCTGGCTTTGCTCTACTTTAAACCCAGCTTGTGTCGCGACTTCTGCCGCCAAATCTATCTCTAAACGGTGAAGCTCTTTGTTATTAAACCCAGGCAGGCCTATGTGGTCTGTAATTCCTATCACACCGCCTGGTTTGAGCAGACGCCGCAAACTTAGTAGCATCTCCAATGCTCTGGCTGGATTTGGGTTGTAATAATCGTGCAGAGTCTGAGCGACAAGGATAAGGTCTAGTGATTCGGCCTGAATGCCTATGTCTTCTAAAGGCGCAATAATTTGTTGCACGTTATTGAGCTTGCCCTTGGCAATCTTTTGATCGAGGGCTTCGCCCTGAGTAATATCCTGGCGGTCTTCGATAAAGCGTCGGCCTCTGGGCGTGTTTTGCGCATACACCACACCCTCAGGGCCCACCGCTTTTGCTAAGATAAATGTGTAGTAGCCGCCAGCAGCATAAAGGTCGAGCACAGTCATGCCTTCGGCCAAGCCAAGAAATTCCAGTACTTCAATAGGCTTGCGAACATCGTCTCGAACAAAATCAGTGACTTCTCTTTCTGCGCTTGCGATGGCAGCTCCCAGGGCAGCTTTATCAAACCCTTGAGCAAGACTTGGCCGAAGACTAGTTAGCACTGACGCACAACAAATAAGTGCTGTAATTGCGAGCTTAGACATTGAGCTTTTGTGAACAGTTGGGTTTATTTTCACTGTGTATTTACTGCCATCGCTATGCTGTTTCTCATGAGTTTAACCCCACGCCGCGGGCCATTAGATACGCCAAAACAGGAAGTGTTAGCAATAGCACGAGCTCCAATTTTAACAGCAAAAGTATGGTTTTTGGCACCACGATTTCTGGTTCAGTAGTTGCGCGGTGTCTGTTGAAAAACACAGCAGGATAACTAGCCGCTGCGACTAACACTACAAACACGGCAACTTTTGCATGGAACAAAGGGTTGCTGGAATAAAACGCTGAGGGTTTCCCAACCACTAACCAAAGCATCATGCCAAGGCCCAAGGTGAGGGCAGCGCTAAATCCGGCAACTCGATCAACGGTGGCCAAATTGTGGGCGTCTTCAGTATTGATCACGGGTTTAATCGCGATGTTCTCAATAATCACTGCGCCAGCTAGTACTAATATGGCGCCGAGGTGTAGCAGTCTGATAATTATGTAGGTCATAGCCAATGGTACTGCAAAAATGTCCGTTGGGCGTAATTTGCTGCGACAGAGGCTCTTTTCCTGCTATGCTCGCCCCGAGTTAGCTTAAAAAGCTTATTAAAAACAAATGATTAATAAAAATAAAAGATCCATCATTTGACCGCGGAGATACAATGACGACAGACGCAATAGAACCAGTAATTGACCCGAGCCACATTAAAGCCAGCATGCGCAAAGTCGCCATGACAGCATTAGCTGGTACTAGTATCGAGTGGTATGACTTTTTTCTCTATGCAACGGCGGCGGCATTAGTCTTTCCAGCTGCGTTTTTCCCAGAAAGCACCCCCACAATGGGTTTGATCCTTTCTTTTGGCACCTTTGCGTTTGGTTTCATCGCCAGGCCTTTAGGCGGTATTATTTTTGGCCACTGGGGTGACCAAGTGGGGCGCAAGAAGACGCTGGTAATTGCATTGGTCATGATGGGCATCGCTTCAACTCTTATCGGCTTACTACCTACTTACAGCACTATCGGCATTGCTGCTCCCATTCTTCTGAGTGTTTTACGGTTTGCTCAGGGCTTAGCCATTGGCGGCCAGTGGGGCGGGGCTATGTTGCTGGTGACCGAAAGCGCACCTCATGATCAAAGGGGCTACTATGGCGCATTTGCTCAGGCCGGTGCTCCAGTCGGGGTGATCTTGGCCAATCTTGCTTTCATACTTATTAGCTCAACGGTGTCTAACGAGTTTTTCTTAGAGTGGGGCTGGCGTATTCCTTTTATAGCCAGCATCGCGCTTATTGGCATTAGCATGTACGTGCAGCTGCACATGGAAGATACTGAGGCGTTCAAGGAACTTCAGGCCTTAAAGAACAAGCGTCAAGCGCAGTCCAAGGTTAAGACTATTGCGCGTTCACCGGTGTTAGAGGCGTTAGTGAAATACCCCAAACGCATTGCTTTGGCAGCAGGTGCCTTTCTTTCTATTCAGGTGACGTTCTATATTTTAATCGGCTTCGTTTTAGCCTATGGCGGCGATCCCGGTGGGGCGGCCCTGCCTAGAGATACTATGCTATTTGCAGTGCTGATAGCCTCAGCCTTACAAATTCCAACCCAGTTCTGGGCGGCGTCTTATTCAGATCGCAATGGTCGCAAGGGAATATTTATGCTGGGTGCGGTGCTAACCGCTATTTGGGCCTTTGCCTTGTTCCCGTTAATCGATACCGGCAACTTCTTTCTGATCGTGTTGGGGATTGGCGGCGGTCTAGTTTTTCTGGGCATGATGTACGGCCCTCAAGCGGCATTTTTTACCGAGCTGTTTAGCACTGAAGTAAGATACTCGGGAGCGTCATTGGGTTATCAAATGGGCGCAATCTTAGGGGGAGCATTTGCCCCGACCATAGCGACGTTGCTATGGAAGGAATATGATATCTTCTGGGTCTCCGTCTATATTGCTTTGGCCTCGCTGCTGTCACTATTGTCGGTGGTGATGTTAACCGAAACCTATAAGAGCAGTTTAAACGACACCCATTAAGTGGTTTTATCGGCGAAATAAAAAAGCCAGCATTGCGCTGGCTTTTTTGTATCGGATGAAGTGACTAGGCATTTGAGATTAGCGTCACTTTCGAACCCAAGCGCCGCCGGAGTCCTGTATGAAATGTCCCGGTTGGGTTGCTTCAACCGCTTTTCCGTAGGCTAACGCAGCCACTTGCCTTACCTCTATCCCGTTTTGTTGAGCTATTTGCTGATAACGCTCTCGGCGCTGGTTGTTCACACTTTCCACCATAGCTCTTACCTCGGCCGAGACCGACGCTGTTACCAACCCGAGGTAACCATCTCTTTGTTCGCCTACCGATCCTTGTTCCTTCGCTTCGGGCAGGGTTAAGGCAAAGGCGGGCTGAGTTAAATAAGCACAAAAAAGCAGTGAGGTTAACAGCATCATTCGTCTTTTCATCGGTCTAACCCTCTAAAATAATCCGCTGTCAGCGGCAAAAATATCGTCTAGCTGTTTGTCTACTTTAACCCTTATTTCGTGTTCAATACGCACGTTTAAGTTAATAGTAATTGGTTCGCTCGGAACCGCAACCTGAACGGTCGGAGTGCAGGCTGCGAAGCTTATGCTCGTTAAGCATAGGAGTAAGAGTGTCGGTTTCAAGTGCGTGCTCCTAGTAGGGTTACGTGCCAGTCTAGTGTATCCAGATTAACCCCTGCTGAATATTTGTTTCGCTAGAACTGGGCCAATACAGCTAGATTTATTGGCGGCGCTGCAAGGTTCTTTCAAGCGCATCAGAGATAGACCGGCTGGCGCGCAGACTTTCAAGCATTTTCGGCACATTGTTCACAATGCCAAGATTAAGATTAATCTGCTGGCCGCCCGCCATATCTGGGTTGCCGCCGCGAAGTTTTACCTGCATGTTGAGATCGCCCAGCTCGTCATAGAATAGCTCAGAGTCTAATGATTTAAATTGGTAGTTCGACAGGGCGTCGTTGACCAGTTTAATACTGGTATTGGTGCTTGGATTAAGTGGGTTGTATCGAATGCTGCCACCTTGATTGAGAGCGCTTACAAGGCCTTCTTGCATGGTAATTTCACCGTTGCTTAGTATGACTGGCAGATAGCCGCTGACAAAACCCTGTACCTGCAGTTCGGGGTACTCAGCCAAGGCCGTGATTTGGGCAAGGTCTAGATCGCTAATGACAACAGTGAGCTGCGTGTCGCTGGAAAAATTTTGAAACTTGGCTTGGGGAATAGTCACGTTGCCCCCTAATAGATTGCCAGTTAAGTCGTAGATTGCCATGGTGCTGTCGGTGCTATCAAACTCATACCCCCAGGAGATGTCGCTGATCGCTAGTCCTAGCTCGGCGGTACCGATGCGAGCCGTTTGTACTTTAGTGGTTCGCAGTCCCAATGGGTTGGCAAACTCTGCTGTTAAGGTAGTGCTCAGGCCAAGAAAATAAGAATCATCATAGGCGCCTGACACATCCACAGCATCAAACCGCAGCGGCCCAAAAATCCATAGCGAGTCATTACTGTCAAAGCGCCAGTCGAGGCTGCCGGCTGCAGAAAGTCCGCCAGCAACAATATCTATCTCAGGCGTAACCCCCAATAGATACGAGCTTAGAGTGCGGCCTTGGTTTAAAGTCAAGGCGGGTAGGCTAAAAGTAGCGCTGCCGCTGCTATCGATTAGCTTAGCGCTAATTTGGCTGTTTACCTTTAGGTCTGTATTAAGGCTGCCCTCTACAGAAGCCTTCAGCTCATTGTTGATGAGACTAAAATTGCCCCTCGCTACGGGTTTGTTGAGCGCGTAAACGCCGTAACTTAAGCTCCAGTCACCAAGTTCGAACTGAGCTTGTGCTGTTATTAATTCAGACTCCATGGTTTGAACTTGCCACTGATTAACTGTGGCTGCAAACGAGGTCGTGGTTTCGGAAAAACCCCCATTAGTTACTGTCAGCCGCAAGTCTGTTCCTGCCAGGTCTACATCGGTGCCACTAAAACTGATTACCACAGGGCCTGTTGCCCTTAGTTCGTCTACTGACCAAGTCGGTGCTTTGATGCCCTGGCTAGTTGCTGAAACCACAGTGCTGACTTTACAGCGAAAGGACTGTTGGCAGTTGGTTCGCACAATGCTGGTAGATAACTGGGTATTAAATTCAAGCTCG
>JBLGBD010000086.1:0-13233 GCA_047617585.1 Pseudohongiellaceae bacterium
GATATCACGGTCAGCCCCAACCATAAAAGGCAGCACGATGTATTTCTGACCGATAGTCGCCGCGGTATCAATAACTTGGCTCAGGTTGTTGGCAATATCGGTCAGAGGAATATGAGCCGCAGGAGAGATCAATCCATTGGCATCCAAAATAGTTCTCACTTCACTAGCAGACTTGTCGAAATAGCCCGCAAACTCCATTTCTTTAAAGCCCAGTTGAGCAAGCTTGGCAAGGGTGCCTGCAAAGTCCTCCGCCATCTCCTTGCGTAGGGAGTACAGCTGCAGGCCAATAGAATTAACCCGGTTAGACTGTGCCAGGGCAAACTGCAGTGGAGTAGCCATAGCAAGACCGGCAATAGAAAGGTTTTTGATGAAGCGTCGCCGAGTGATGGCCTGTTGGATGAATTTATTATTCATTTCTAATATCCTCAGAATCTGTCTTTAGAGACTACCAAAACCCCAAGCTATAAAATAGCTCAACCATCCTATTTAGTGACCACCGCTGCCGACTAATAGCCATTAAAGTAGCCGCCACAAAAACCGAAACCTCTAACAGCCGTACTCCTTCTTTTTGACCAACTAAACACAGATCTGGGAAATGGGGAGCAGACCACCTTTTTGGCCATAACTAGCTGAGCCGATTAGAAATTGCGGGTTGGCAATGTATTGGAATCGAGATTCAGACAAGTCTTGGGAGTTCGGTCCGTCCAGCTCTAGAAAGGGTGGCCCCCATTACCTTGCTGCTAAGCCCCGCGCCGGGATTCCCTGGCAGCATTGGAGGCCTAAGTTCTCCCGACGCCAGCCTTTTTCGCACGCTGCTAGGCACAACCCCTTCTAGCCCTTTCGATAGACTAGAAAACACAGTTAGCGAGTATTGCTTGTTAGGTGAAGCCCTTGATCTGCTCTTTGAACTTAGCTTGATCGGACAATACCGTTAAACACAATCCACAATCCACAATCCACAATCCACCAATCCAAAAAGCCATCAACCAAAAGCCACAAAGCCAACTAATGGGTACCCACAAGGTCACCTCCAAAACCAAACAGCCCAGGAGTCGAGTCGCTATTTTCAGTGCATTAAACGCAGCGCCGAGTGACTGAAGGAGACCGTTTTTCAGGGCTCCTGAGGGAGAGAGGGGACCCCGGGAGGGGGCGCAAGCTGCACTGAAAATAGCGACTCGGCTCCGGGGCAGGCACTAACTAGCTAAGCCTAACCAAACATCCAAATCCAAAAATTGACACTTTCCACAGCCCGCCATCTCTAGACAGTCCTTATTTCAGACAGGCATTTCGGTCAGCTCAAATACAGCCGTCAAGCCACACAAAAAAGCTTATCGTTTCATCTCTCACAGCCACCTTCTTCTTCCATGAATTGAATAACCAGCAACATGGCATTGGCCGGCTGTGCTCCAGGCAGCACTGAAGCTGCCTATTCAATGGCAAACTGTCCAGCTATGGCAGCTTTATAGCCTATGGTTCGTCACAGTCTGTTTTTGGGCAATAACCGTGGTGGCGCTGTTTTTCCTGCGCCGTGCCTTTGTGGCCTTTGCCAAAGGCGAGCTATTCTCAATCGAAAATAGCCGCTCGATCCGCGTCTTCGCCGTTTTGGTGTTTGCTCAAGCACTGACCAAGCCACTGCAAGCCGCGATAGCCAGTGTAGTGTTGTCTGCCAATCATCCAGAAGGCCAACGCATGCTTTCAGTTACATTAGGCAGCGACACAGTGCAGACTATTGGTCTGAGCATGATGCTTTGGATTGTGGCTGAACTGCTGATAGCAGCTCACCGGTTGTAAAATGAAAATCAACAGTTTGTGTAGAAAGCAGTCATGCCCATAGTTGTAAATTTAGATTTAGTGCTCGCTAAGCAGCAGATGAAGGGAAAAGCAGTGGCTGAATTAGTGGGTATCTCCCAGCAGAACTTTTCCCTTTTGCGAACTGGTAAAGTGAAGGGGGTAAGGCTTTCTACCCTGGAAAAATTATGTGGAGTATTGGAGTGTCAGCCAGGAGACATTCTCGAGTATCAAAGTGACTAGTAAGCTAGAGCTCAATCCATTTGCCATTGGCGGCGCTTGATGTCACAGCGGCATCAATAAACTTCATCCCGCGCAGGCCGTCTTTAAAATTAGGTACCAACGAGTCGCCGGCTTTAACATTGCCAGAAATCAGATCCGCTATATCAGAATATAGATTGGCAAAGCCTTCTAGAAAGCCTTCAGGGTGCCCCGATGGAATGCGTGTGGCCGCTTTCGCCGAATCACTCAATGAGCCCATGCCGCGAGTTAGGGTTTGAGCTGGAGCCCCTAGAGGCGTGAATGTTAAATAGTTGGGGTTCTCTTGGCGCCAAGTTAAGCCCGCTTTGTCACCAAATAGGCAAATCTTTAAGCCATTTTCTTTTCCAGCGGCAACCTGACTCACCCACAGCATGCCTTTGGCGCCGCCGCTGTAGCGCAGTAAAATATGGGCATTGTCATCCAAGCTTCTATTTGGAACGAAAGACTCTAAATCAGCCAATAGCGCTGTGGTTGTTAGACCGCTAATAAATTCGGCCAAATGAAAGGCATGGGTGCCGATGTCGCCGATACTACCGCCGGCTCCGGCAAGTTTCGGATCGGTGCGCCAGCTTGCCTGTTTCTGGCCGCTGGCTTCAAGGTTAGTAGCAAGCCAATCTTGCGCATACTCCACTTGAATCACACGCAGCTTACCAAGCTCACCATTGGCAATCATGTGTTTTGCGTGGCGTACCATGGGATAGCCGCTGTAGTTATAAGTCACTGCAAACAGGGCTGTGCTAGACGCTGCAATGTTTTCTAGCGCTTCGGCTTCCGCGAGGGTGCTGGTGAGTGGTTTGTCGCAGATAACATGAATGTTCTCGGCCAAGAATGCTTTAGCAACTTCACCATGGAGATGATTGGGTGTGACGATTGCGACAACATCAATGCCGTCATCACGGGCCGCCTCAGCCTTCGCCATTTGTTTGAAATCGGCATAACTTCGATCTTCGGCAATGTGCAGTTGTTTGGCTGAGTCAGCCGCTCGCTGTGGGTCGGAGCTTAAAGCGGCGGCAACTAAGTCATAGCGGTTATCGAGCCTTGCTGCAATGCGATGCACATCGCCAATGAAAGCGCCTTGGCCGCCGCCAACCATACCCAGGCGAATCCTTGCCATTAGCTTAGCCCCAAAATGCGTTTGTTGGCGGCATCATCGGTGCCGCCGCTGGCAAAATCATCAAAGGCTTTGTCGGTAACTTGAATAATATGATCACCAATAAACGCAGCGCCTTCTCGGGCGCCATCTTCTTGGTGCTTTAAGCAGCACTCCCATTCAAGCACTGCCCAACCGTCAAAATCATTGGCAGCCAGTTTACTAAAGATGGCTTTGAAATCCACTTGGCCATCGCCTAACGAACGGAATCTTCCCGCGCGATCCACCCACGATTGATAGCCGCCGTAGACACCCTGTTTTGCTGTTGGATTAAACTCTGCATCTTTGATGTGCACCAGCTTAATCCGCTCGCTGTAGTGATCTAGAAAACCTAGGTAATCTAATTGTTGTAACACCAAATGACTAGGGTCGAACAGCATGTTGGCGCGCGGGTGATTATTCACTCGCGCTAAAAACATTTCGAAGCTCACCCCGTCATGCAAATCTTCGCCGGGGTGGATTTCAAACCCGACATCCACTCCGGCCTCATCGAATGCATTGAGCAGCGGCAGCCAACGTCGTGCTAATTCATCAAACGCGGTTTCTACAAGCCCTGCCGGTCGTTGTGGCCATGGATAAAAGTAAGGCCAGGCTAATGCACCAGAAAAACTGGCATGTGCAGTTAGACCTAAATTTCTAGATGCCTTGGCGGCGAGTAGAACCTGCTCGCTAGCCCAGGCTTGTCTTGCCTTTGGGTTGCCGCGTACAGATTCCGGGGCAAAGCCATCAAACATTTCGTCATAAGCAGGGTGCACAGCCACTAGCTGGCCCTGCAGATGAGTAGACAATTCTGTAATCACAACGCCATGGGCAGCAAGAGTGCCCTGCACTTCTTCACAGTAGGTTGTGCTTTCGGCCGCCAAGGCTAGGTTAAACAAGCGCTCATCCCAGCTGGGAATTTGGACTCCTTTAAACCCAAGGTTGCCGGCCCATGCGCCAATTTCGTCAAGCGAGTTGAAGGGCTTATCGTCAGCAGCAAACTGTGCGAGAAATATCGCTGGGCCTTTAATAGTCTTCATAATAATTTCTTAACTTGATGAGTGTTAGAACGGTGAATCTGGGAAATAGTAATCTTCGGCATTGTCTTTAGTAATGAGCGGCGAGCCGAGAATATATTCGCCGTTAATTGGCGCATTGGATAAAAACTTAAGTGCGGTCAGCTCCATAGCAGTGGAAATCATGGACGGTGGGTACAATACATCCACAGGGGTAAGAGCATCGCCATCCATAACCCGTTTTACAATGTCTTTCATGCCACCACCGCCAACAATAAATAATTCGTCTTGGCGCCTTGCTTGGCGAACTGCCTGAATGACGCCGATGGCAATATCGTCATCTTGCGCCCATACCGCGTCAATTTTTGGAAAACGCGCAAGAAAGTCTTGCATCACTGTGAAGCCGTCGTCACGGTTCCAGTTGGCGTGCTTGTCATCAAGTACCGTAACGTTGCTGCCTTGTAGTTCGGCCATAAAGCCGTCGAAGCGCTGTTCATCGATTACAGTAGGGATGCCGCGCAGAACAACAATGTTGCCGCCGTCGGATAAGCGCTGTTTGATATATTCGGCAGAGACTTGGCCCATCTGAGTGTTGTTGCCGGCCACATAGACATCTTCGATACCTTCTTCGCTAAGGCCACGGTCAACAACGGTTACAAAGACACCTCGGCGTTTAACGTTACGCACTGGCCCTGTTAGAGGGGCCGATTCAAACGGCAGCACCACTAAGGCGTCGATATTGTGAATGGCGATTAGGTCTTCTAGATCGTTGGCCTGCTCTGAGGCGCTGTTTGCAGTAAGCAGCACCACTTTCAAATTTGGGTTGGCCGCTTCCAGCCGTTTCTTAGTTTCTTCGGCATGAAAGTTCAGCCCGCCAGCCCAGCCATGGGTTGCGGCAGGGATAGACACGCCAATGGTTTGAGCGTTAGCGCTGGTCAATAGGCCGAAGACTGAAAACAACAGCAAAGACCAGCGGCTTAAGGCATAGCAAAGAGTAGAGATTTTTATCATGAGAAATCCAGTGTTGTATCGGTAAATTTAGGCTGACTTCTTTTGCCAAGCGCCGCGCTGTAAGTAAACCGCAGCAATTACGATTATGCCCTGTACTGCGCCATTGAGGTAGTTGCTTATAGCGTCAGTTAGATTCAGGATATTGCCAATAAGGGTTAGGATGAGTGCGCCGACAACGGTGCCCCAGATACGTCCATAGCCGCCCTTGAGCATGGTGCCGCCGATAATCACCGCCGCAATGGCTTCTAGCTCCCACAGTATGCCGGTTTGACCCGAGGCCGAGCCTAGCCTAGGCACGTAAATGATTGTCGCAATTGACACACAAACCCCCTGCAGCACATAGGTAAGAGTTTTCACTCGATCGACATGAATAGCCGAATATAGGGCCACTTTTTCATTGGAGCCGATGGCAAAACAGTGCCTGCCGAACACCGTTTTGTTGAGCAAGATATAGCCAATGATGGCAACCACCAAAAATACCCAGACTGGATAAGGGATACCAAACAACGCGCCGTAATACACTTCACTGTAAACATCGCCCACAGTAAAGTTAAGAGAAAGCGTGCCGCCGTCTGCCATATAGGTGATCAGAGAGCGGTAAACCCCCATAGTCCCCAGGGTGACGATAAACGCTTCGATCTTCGCCTTCGTGGTGAGCAGACCATTGATGAAGCCCGCCGCCGCGCCAATAAAGGCCGATGCAACTATTGCTAATACAATCAGCAGAATTAAGGAATCGATGCTATCCATCAAGGAATTCATAATTAGAATCATGCAGCCTGAAATAAACGCAGCCATAGAGCCGACAGACAGATCGATGCCGCCGGCAGTAATCACAAAGGTTGCACCGATGGCAACGATGCCAATAAACGAGCTGCGCGCCAAAATATTGGTAAGATTGCCTGAGCTTAAAAAGGCCTCATTCACAAAGATGCCAATAATAAACAAGGCAATTAGGGCCAAAAACGGCCCAAGGGTTTTTAAGTCTGTTGCTATAGGTAGTTTCATATTAAGCACTAATTTTTTCAGCGTGGTCTGATTGTGTTTTGAGGCCAGCGGCATAGCGCATGATCTCATGTTCTTGGATCGCATCGCCTTCGAGTATGCCGGCTAGTCTGCCTCGGCACATGACAGCCACCCGATGCGATACGCCAATCACTTCCATCATGTCCGACGACACAACGATAATTGCATGGCCGAGTTTCGCCAGCTCGGAGATAAAGTAGTAGATCTGGCTTTTCGTGCCGATGTCGATGCCGCGGGTTGGTTCGTCGATAATAATTAGACTAGGTTCGGCGGCAAGAATTTTTGCCAACAGCAATTTCTGCTGATTGCCCCCAGATAACTTTCCAGCATTAATCGTTAAATCTTTTGCGCGAATATCGAAGGTATCCACTGCCGCTAGAAACTCTCGGTTCTCTTTACTGCTGTTGATTAAGCCTTTGGAAAAGCGGTGCAGGGAGAAGAGTGAAAAGTTAATAGGTAAGCTCATATTTAGAAGCAGGCCACACTCTTTTCGGTCTTTAGTGAGATAGGCCAGCCCTGCGGAGCGAGCGGCGGCAAGGTTCGGGAAAGAGACTTTTTCTCCCCGCAGGCGCAGCTCGGTTGTGGCGGCAAATGTACGCAGCCCAACAATTGCTTCCATCAGCGCGGTGCGCCCCGAGCCAACTAATCCAGCAAAGCCAAGAATCTCACCGGCTCTGAGGGTGAAGCTCGCGTCGAAAATAACCCCAGGTACCTGGCCATTGATGACTTCTAAAACAACCTCGGCCTTGGCCTGAGGCGCGGGTGTTGCAGGGAAAAAATTGTTTAATTCTCTGCCCACCATAAGCCGGGCCATATCATCTCTAGTGAGCCCCTTGGCTTCATAGTCACCGACTAGTTCACCGTCTCGCAAAATAACCACTCGATCAGCTATGCGCTCAATCTCTTCCAACTTATGGGAGATATAAACAATCGCGGCGCCTTCGGCTTTTAGTTTGTCGATTAGCTGAAACAACACTTCACTTTCGTTTGCGGTAAGCACGGCGGTTGGCTCATCGAGGATAAGCACGCGGGAATTTTTTGCGTAGGCTTTGGCTATCTCTATCATTTGTTTTGCAGAGATTGGAAGCTCATTGATAGCTTGGTTGGGGTCAACTTCACAGTTTAAAGTGTGCAAATAGCCCTGAGCTAGCTGTTGCATCCGTGCCTTGTCTAGAAACAAACCGCGCTTTAACTCATTGCCGAGGAAAATATTTTCAGTGGCCGATAGCTGCTCGGCCAAATTGAGTTCTTGATGGATAAGCACAACCCCATGGTTTTCGGCACTGCGGTGATTCCAGTCAGTCACGCATTTGAGCTCGTTATCATCCACCGCTGCAATTTTAAGACTGCCCGAGGTAGGCTGTTCGTAGCCCCCTAGCAGTTTAACCAGAGTTGATTTTCCTGCGCCGTTCTCACCCAACAGAGCGAGCACCTCACCTTTATTAACCGTTAGATCAATGTTGTGTAAAACCTGAACTTCACCAAAAGACTTGCATAGGCAGTGGGCAGTTAACAGTGGCGTGTTGGATTGTGGGTCTGACATGAATTCCGTGAGCCCGGGGCTTGCCCTAGCTGTCTTATTGAGATGTCAAAGGGAATCTGACGTGGGCTCCAGCAAGTGCTAAAACCCTTGTCTCTCGGCTTTAGAACATATTACAAAATCAGCAACAATGTAATACCAAAACCTTATTTTGCGCGGTCGCTGAGCTAGCGGATGCAGTCAGGGCTTAAACCGCGGCCTCTGGCGCTTAGCATGATGGCGTTCGCCTGTGGCATGCGGCTGCGCAATTCTTGAATGCGCGAGTCGGGGGATGGGTGAGTCGATAAAATTTCGGGCTGCCTCGGACCTCCATCGACTGACATGTTCTCCCACAGCAGAATACTTTGGCTTGGATCGAAGCCGGCACTCGCCATGAGTAGAATGCCGATGGAGTCGGCTTCGCTTTCTTGGGTTCGGTTAAAGGGTAGGAAAAGCCCCAATTGGGCGCCTAAATCGATCAACTCCAATGTAGACGCAGAGACCCCTAGGATTTGCGCCGTCGCCACGCCTAAGTTACGAATGGTGGATTGACTGGCGCGCTCATTGCTGTGGTTGGCCAGAACATGACCCACTTCGTGTGCCAGCACTGCTGCCAATTGCTGCTGATTGACAGCGGTGTCAAATAGGCCGTTATAGACGCCAATTTTTCCGCCAGGCAGAGCGAAGGCATTGGCCTGCTCCTGATCGAACACAGTCACTTCCCATTCCCCCTGAGCCCGTTGGGCGTCATCCAAGGCCGCTATTATGTGGTCGGCCACGCACTGCACGTAGCGAATCTCCCGTTGATCTTGGCTGGTGGGTATTTCTTGCTGCATTTGCCGGTAAGAGCGCTCACCCTGTTGGGCCATTTCAGACTCAGAGTAGAGCACCACTTGGCGTCGATCTAGGGGTGAGGAGGCGCAGCTGGCGAGTATGAAGGGGATGAGGATAAACGGCAGTACTTTGGTCATAGGCTGTAGGCTGCTTTGTTAGTTAGGTATTCGCCTATCCTGATCGCTGCGTTTGCTTAAATCCCAAAACTCGGTGACTTGGGTGCATGGAGCTAGGCATATCTGATTTCGGCCGGCGTCTTTCGCATCATAAAGGGCAGAATCGGCATCTTCAATGGCTCGCTGCCAATCGTTGGTGTAGCTCGACGCAACTCCGATGCTAACACTCAAGAAGCCCAATTCACTAACCTCATGGGGATAATTGCATGCTGAAATTTTGTCACAAATGCGCTGGGTAGCAATAGCGGCACCTTCAAGCGCAGTTAGTGGCATAAGAAATAGAAATTCTTCCCCGCCATAGCGGAAAATTTTGTCTGATGCTCGCATATTGCTACGCAGTAAATCGGCTATTTTGACGATAGCTCGGTCGCCGGCTTGGTGGCCATAGCGGTCATTGAAAGATTTGAAAACATCGATATCTATTAGCGCGATGGAGTAAGGAGCGCCGTGGCGCTGGGCCAAGGCCGCGGCGTGTTTTATGTCAATTTCCATGGCTCTGCGGTTAGGCAGGCCGGTAAGCGGGTCTTCGACCGCCAAGATATGCAGCTTCCTGTTTTGCTCTTTCAGTTTGTCGGAGGCTTCGAATGTGGCAGCATGGGCTTTGACTAAATCCGTTTGCGTGATGACGCCAATCAGACGCTGAGTGTTGTCTACAACAGGCAGATGCCGCAGGCTTCTGCTTTCGCACAAATCTAATGCCTCTAGCAGTTCTGTATCGGCACTGACGCAGATTGGCTCTTTGGTCATGAGTTCGCCAACCGTCACTGTGTCATTGATTCCGCCATTCGCCGCTATGCGCACTATATCGCGCTCAGTGATAATCCCAATAGGCTTCTCATACTCACAGACGATAGCGCAGGAGTAGTGCCGGTCGGCGATTGCATTCAACACAGAATTGAGCGATTCATTGGCACTGTGAGTTATTGTTATTGGTGACATTAGTTCGCGCAATTTCATGGTGACTTACTCTTTAGTAATTATGCTCCACTAAAGTATAGAAGCTAATTCGGCACTCCAAGCTAAATCTGCGATTAAATTATAGCCTTTGACAGGCCTACTATTGCGGGCCTTGCGACCCTAGAAACTGCATTCTTGGGGCGCAAGCTCAGTGCGTATTTCATCCCCGTTGGGGGTGATGTCTATTTGATAGCAATTGCCCTGCAAATCTCGCAGCAGCTTTCTTCTAGGTGCTGTATTAGCCGCCGGTTGGCGCTGATTCACGTAAACCACTTCTTGCCGCACAACCTCCTGGCGAATAGGTGCTGAACGGTAAATCACCTGCTGGGTGACTCTTGGCTGAGAATAACTGTTGCTCAACAGCGAGCCCACTAGTAAGCCGCCTACGAAGTCGCCACCGTTCCAGCCTTGGTTGCGGCGATGATTGCGGCGTTGACTAAAGCCATTGCCATAGGACAAACCCACAAAGTTGTTCCTGTTATAACCCGAATAGCCGCCGAAGTGATGGTTCACTCTGCCGCCATAGAAGCGATTGTTAAAATTGCGGTCAAAGCGGCGATCAAAGCCCCGGCTATTGAAATTGCCGTGGCCATAACCAAATTGAGTGGAACGGTGTTCTGCCAATGCGGATTGAGACAAGACTAGAGAGCCTATAAGGGCCGCGCCTAACACTAACTTTCTCATAAAATACTCCTGAGGCATTTATTCCATGCAAATTTACACTTTCTCCATAATAAGGGTTTTGAATGAATATAAACTGAACAGGACGCCAGCAGGCGGGTGCGAGGCGTTAAGCCGCCGAATTTCGCAGCTGATCGCCGACTAAACTGGCTAACGCTTTGGTGGCCGGGCCAGCGCTGTTTTGGTCGGCAAACATTAAATACAGCGGTATTTTTCGCTCGAAGCCTTGGCTAAGAGGGATAACCGCAAGCTCTGCTTTCGCGAGTGATGAGGCAGCCCACTGTCTTGGAATAAAGGAAAAGGCCATCCCAGATTTCAGCAGTTCAATGCTGGTTGAAAAATGACTTACGGTCCAGCGCTGTTGAGCTGCAAGCCAGCCTGCATCAATCTTGCGTTTGGTGCCAGTATCTCGCAGCACGATCTGGCGGTGGGAGCTAAGTTCAAACTCTGACACTTCATCACGGCCGACAATTAGGGGGTGAGTAGGGGCGGCAACTGGAACCATAGTGATCTCGCCCAGCGGCCGGCCATTAAACCCTGGCGGGGTTTGCGAGCCAATAACAATGTCAGCCTGTTTTTCAAGCAGTGCCTCAGTGGTGCCTGAAAGGCTGGTTTCAAGCACTCGGATGCGGGTATGGGGAAACTCCTGCGAGAATTGTTCAAAACTGCATACTAGGCTGCTGACCTGAACTAAAACGTCTACCGCGATAACCACCTCTGCCTCAAATCCCATGGCCATTGATTTGGCGACGGCCTCTGCTGCATTTGCTGCGTTGATCAGTTGTTCTGCGTAACGGTAGAGCACTGTGCCCTCGTTGGTGAGCTCAGCTTTTCGGCCCTTTAGTCTGAGTACGGGTTTGGGCAGCTGTTGATTGAGGTTGGTAATGGCGTAGCTGATGGCAGACTGGCTTTTATTTAAAGTCTCCGCAGCCAAGGCATAAGTGCCTGAATCTACAACTGTTTTAAACGCGATCCAATGGTCCAGGGAGATTCGTGGTTGCTGCATAGCTCAAAATACTTGATCAATAAGGTGAAAAAATACTATCAAAACATTCGTTTATTCACACTATTATTCGTTCATTGTTTACTTCAATCCACTACAGGAGTTAGTTATGAGCACTATTTTACGTATTTCCAGCAGTATACTAGGCCCTAACAGTGCCTCAGCGCTATTAACCGAGGAGCTGCTGCAGGCACTTAAAGCGTCAGATAACGCTTTAAAGATTATAGAGCGCAACTTTAGCCAAGCCCCCATTCCCCATGTTGACGAGCAGTGGTTAGGCGCTCTAAGCACGCCGCAGGAAGCCCGTTCGCCCCAGCAAAAAACCATGGTAGCCTTTTCCGATGAGCTGATTGCTGAGGTGGTGGAGGCGGATACGCTGATCATTGCTCTGCCTATGTATAACTTTACGGTGCCTTCAATGCTAAAGGCATGGATAGATCACGTGGCCCGGGCTGGCGTAACGTTTGCTTATACCGAACAAGGCCCGAAAGGGTTGCTAACGGGCAAGAAAGTCTACTTGGTGGCTACCATGGGCGGGGTACACGAAGCTGGAGTGAGCGATTTCATTCGGCCTTACATGAAATTGGTGATGGGCTTTTTGGGCCTTGCCGATGTGGAAGTTATCACGGCAAGTGGGCTGAACCTGGGGCAAGAACCGAAACAGGCCGGGCTTCGTTCCGCCCGCGAGCAAATTGCGGGTTTAACTGCAAAAGTCGCGGCATAATATTTACAGGTCATTAACAATTGAGGCTCAAGCGATGACATTACAGCGAACTATTGAAGAAGTAATTCCGGCTCAGTCGGCCAGTGATGGCGATGGGGTAAAGCTCAAGCGGGTGTTTGGCGGGCCCAACTTAGCCCGCTTCGATCCTTTCCTTATGTTGGATGAATTTGGTTCTGATCAGCCTAGCGACTATATCGGGGGGTTTCCTGCGCATCCTCATCGGGGGTTTGAAACCATCACTTACATGCTCAATGGCAACATGGAGCATAGAGATCATATGAACAACATTGGCAAGCTTGGCCCGGGTGATGTGCAGTGGATGAAGGCGGGTTCTGGTGTGGTGCATTCGGAAATGCCTCAGCAAGAGGAGGGGTTGATGCGCGGGTTCCAGCTGTGGCTAAATCTACCCAGTGCTGAAAAAATGACACCTGCTACCTATAACGATATCAAAGCCAATGATATTCCAAACTATGCCCTTGCTGGCTTTAGTATTAAGGCAATCGCCGGCGAGCTTACGGTTAATGGCAAGCCAATAACTGGCAAGGTAACAGGTCTAAGCACAGACCCTAGCTATCTGGATGTGGTATTCGAGCAAGCAGCAACGCTGACAGCCGATGTTCCAGCCGGCTATAACGCTATGATTTATTTCTATGAAGGTGAAGGCCGTATTGGTAATCAAGCCACCGCGGTTAAGAAAACTCACCTTGCGCGTTTGTCCGCTATAGGGGAATTGGTTGTCCATGCTACGGCAGGAACAAAACTGCTTTTGATTACAGGCAAACCTATCAATGAACCTATTGTGCAACACGGTCCTTTTGTGATGAATTCATTGGATGAAATTCAACATGCTATGCGTCAGTATAGCGATGGAACCTTTGTTTAAGACTCATAGGAAATCCCGATTATGACTATCTGAATAATCGGTTATACAAATGCAAACTCGCGGGCTATAGTGGCAGCGTATTTAGATACATCGTTAAAAGGAGAGCAGCATGACTGACAAAACCGCACTGATAGTCAAACTAAAAACGCTTTTAGCAAGCAGCTATACCCTCTATCTGAAAACCCATAACTACCATTGGAATGTTACAGGCCCAATGTTTACATC
>JBLGBD010000087.1:0-13196 GCA_047617585.1 Pseudohongiellaceae bacterium
GGTATCCGAAGACTCGTGGCCGAGCAGCTTGGTATCCCAACATCTACCTACGAATTCGCTGCGACCGAAGCAGAATACACAAGTGCTATTAGTAAGATTGGCCTGCCTTGTCTGGTAAAACCGATAATGAGCTCCTCAGGCAAAGGTCAGAGTCTTGTGCGCTCCTCTGCAGATGTTTTAACAGCCTGGCAGGTTGCCCAAGAAGGAGGGCGAGCGGGCGCAGGTAAAGTTATTGTGGAAGGCTTTGTGGATTTCGACTATGAAATCACCCTGCTAACAGTTCGCCATAGCGGCGGTGTGACTTACTGCGAGCCCATCGGCCATCGCCAAGAAGAGGGTGACTATCAGGAATCATGGCAGCCCCAAGCCATGAGCGAAATCGCCTTAGCTCAGAGCAAGCGGATTGCCGCTGTGGTCACAGATGCTTTAGGAGGGCGCGGGCTGTTTGGAGTCGAGCTTTTTATAAAGGGCGATGCGGTATTTTTTAGCGAAGTGTCTCCCCGCCCCCATGACACGGGAATGGTAACTTTGATCTCCCAAGACTTATCAGAATTCGCTTTGCACGCCAGAGCTATTCTGGGGCTACCTATTCCTGCAATCGATTTTTACGGCCCTTCAGCCTCGGCCGTTATTCTTGTATCCGGCGAATCAGACAGCGCAGTGTTTAGTGGGTTTGAAGAGGCACTGTCCCATCCCCGCACTGCTCTTCGATTATTTGGCAAACCCGAAGTCAACGGCAAGCGCCGCATGGGGGTAGTCATCGCTCGGGGCGATTCCATAGAAGAGGCGAGGACTATAGCGACCAATGCTGCCAATTCCATTAAAGTTGAATTATAGTTTTATTGATGCACCCAAGCCCGCTCTCGCGCTAAATCAGGAACCCACTATGAGACGTCTGCCGTTACAAACTCTGCTGCTAATTAACGCTGTGCTTTTTCTAAATACCTGCGCCCCAGTCATTGACCAAGTGGCAAGCACTAGCCCGGAGTTTGTGATTCGCTTTGATGATTCTTTTTCGCTGCAGCCACAAGATGGCCGTCTGCTGCTTTTACTCTCTTCCAAAGACAGCCCCGAACCTCGTTTTTCAGTGAGCAATAATGCCGACACCCAGCTTATTTTTGGCCGCAATGTGGAAAACTGGAGCGCGCAAGATGCGGTGGTTGTCGACAGTTCAGCAATCGGTTTCCCGCTGGTCAACCTCGAAGCAGTGCCACCTGGAGTCTACTATGCCCAAGCGGTCCTGAACCGTTACAAAGACTTCAATCTTAGCAACGGCAAAGTTGTGAGCTTGCCGCCCGATAGAGGAGAAGGCCAACAATGGAGCCGCAAACCTGGCAACCTATACTCCCAGCCAGTTAGGGTGGAAATAACCGCTACAGGTGACGAGCGCTTCGACCTCACAATGACTGAGATGATTCCTGATATAACGCCGCCCCCAGATACCGATTACATCAAGCATATTACGATGCGCAGCGAGCTGCTGTCTGAGTTTTGGGGAGAAGATGTTTATTTAGGCGCTCACGTCTTGCTGCCTGAAGGCTTTGCAGAACACCCTCAAGCTCAGTATCCGCTAATGGTTTTTCATGGCCATTTCCCAAACGATTTTGGCGGCTTTCGCACCGAGCCACTCGATCCTGACCTAGAGCCCACCTACAGCGCTAGATTCGATCTTGAAGGCTATAACATTACTGAACAGCAAGAAGCCTATGATTTCTATCAAACTTGGACCGGTGAGGACTACCCCCGCTTCTTGGCCATAGAAATACAGCACCCCACGCCTTACTACGACGACTCGTACGCGGTTAACTCAGCTAGCCAGGGACCGTATGGCGACGCCCTCACCTATGAGCTTATCCCTTATATTGAAGAGCAATTTCGCGGTATCGGCGAAGGCTGGGCACGGTTTACCTATGGCGGCTCCACTGGCGGCTGGGAAGCAATGGCGGTGCAAACATTCTATCCAGACGAATACAATGGCGCCTTTATCGCCTGCCCTGACCCCATTGATTTTCGCGCCTACATGACCGTAAATATTTACGAAGACAGCAATGGTTATTACTACGACAGCCAATTTCAAAACCTGCCAAGACCGGGCCATAGAGACTATCTGGGAAATGTGCATGCCAGCCAATATGACTACAACCGACTTGAAGCGGTTCTCGGCGACAAAGGCCGCTCCGGACAGCAATACGATATCTGGGAAGCCACATTTTCACCTATGGGGGATGATGGCTACCCCATGCGACTGTGGGACAAAGAAACTGGCGTTATTGACAAATCAGTCGCCGAGTACTGGCGTGACAACTTCGATCTTAGGCACATCCTCGAGCGCGACTGGGCAACCCTTGGCCCTAAGCTTGAAGGCAAACTACATCTCTACGTTGGCGATATGGACAACTACTATCTCAACAATGCGGTGTATTTGACTGAGGCGTTTTTGGAAGGCACTAGCAACCCTTACTACAACGGAGTAGTCGACTACGGCGACCGCGCAGAACACTGTTGGAATGGAGACCAAGACAATAGCAATGCCATATCAAGGCTTCGCTACAACACCATGTATCTACCTCGAATTATGCAACGCATCGAAACGACAGCGCCAAATGGTGCAGACCTGACAAGCTGGAGATACTAAGAGACTTTATTGTGGTGGCGGGGATGTTAGCGGTGTCTGTGGCGAATCAAGCAGCGGCATCGTCATGCTGATGCCATAATAATTCGCCAGAGCAACCTGATGATTAAGCTCGGCTTGCCATCTGCGCAGCTGAGCCTCACCAAGCATTCGCTCCCTAACGTTTAATAGAAAGTAGTCACTGGTGCCAGCTTCAAACCGTCGAGCCTCGGCGTCCGCTAAAATTTGCGCAACTTCAAGCTCTTGCAGGGCGACATTTTGCAGCTCACTGGTCGCTCTCAAGTTCACCAGTGATAATCTCAAATCTCGCTCTGCTTGGTCGATGATCAGGCGCAAATCATAACTAAGCCCCAACAGCTTGGCATCAGCTGCCGCCATCTTGCCCCTCGCTGCTCGGGTCTCTAGTGGAATACTGAACGTAATGTCGGCGATGGTGTCGGTACCCATACGCGTGATGGAGCCATCGCCAAAATCTCGGCCGGAGTAAAGTCTAAAATCAAGCTGGGGTTTCGCCAAGTTTTCGGCAATGCGCTTTTCCAACCTAAATTGCTGCTGCAGGGTTTTAGCGATGGCGATATCGGGCCGGTTTTCCAGTGCCGCGTCCACTAATTGAGTCACCGGCTGGTTTAAGAATTCTTCATCACTTATGGGAATTGATAATTCTGTCTCATACAGCGGATACACCGGCTCACCAAACGGATCGCGAAGAAACAAAGCGAGTCTTTCAGCGGAAAGATTGAGCTGACGCCTGGCATCTACAACCAAACTTTCCCGCTGCAAAATAGCCTGTTGATTTTCTATAACCAGAATCTCAGCAACGTCCCCTGCTTCTGCTTGGCGAGTCAGTGCATCACCTCGCACCTGGGCCACCTCCAAAAGCTCTTGATAGGCCTCTAACAGCCGGGCTGATATCAGCCAAGTTGCGTAAGAAATATACGCCTGTTGAATAACCGCAATTTCCTGCGCCCGTAGTTCAAACTCGGCAATATTGGTATCCAGCTCTGCTTGCTTGACGGCGAACCTTCTATCATCAATATCGCGATCCCTCAGCAATGACAAAGACATACCGATTCTCGCCTGCCCTAAATTCGTCGTGACTAGTTGATCTTCATACACAGGGAAATTGCCGCCGGACACTGAGTAGTCGGCGAAAATCTCAGCGTTCAAGAAAGGCATTGCCTGATAGATACCCGCACTGCTTGCTGTGCCATCATAAAACCCACCAAGCCTTGAATTTAGAGACCCATCTACCCTGGGATCAAAGACGCCATTTGCTGCCAGCAAATCCGCTTCACGCGCCTGAATACCAGCCTGGGCTGAATTCAAGCTTGGATAGAATTCTGCGGCACTGCGCAAAACATCAATTAGCTGGGTTGCTTCAGCGCTTATTGCCCGACCGGCTTCCACCTGTCCTAGGACCGCGGGGGAACGGGCGAGAATCGAACCCGCCGCGACGAAAACCAAAACCAAGCGAACCAGCCCCATCCGCTTAACCTCCCTGCATAGTCGCAACATTCAGCGGCGGGAAGTTATTCAACAGTCGCCAGATTTCAAACCCAAGCGGCACTGTTTCCAACAAAATCCAGCCTCTAACATTGGCACCTAAACGAACAAAGTTTTCTGGCGGCCAGCCGCACTCGCCCGTCCTCGGAATGCCATTTTCAACTCTAGCACCTAAACAGCCTTCGCTGCTTTCTGGCGCTTTCACTAATACTCGAAAGCGCCCATCCATTCTTGCTGAGGGCTCAACAAACACAACCTCGCCCTTAAATGTACCTACCGCCATGTCTGGCCTTCCGCTGAACTGAAAAGCTGGCCAGCCTTCGAACTGCAGCCGCACTGTGCGCCCAGCATGAACCAAACCGATGTCACGGCCATCAATATAAATTTCTACCGCACGCTCAGAGTTAGCCGGCATAAATGTCGCTAGCCTCTGACCTGCCGACACGATGGTTGAGGTATCACCCGCCTCCACATGCAAAATAGTGCCATCGCGGGGGGCGATGACTAATTGACTGCCTTGTCGGGACAGGGCAGTTTCGGCTTGATTAAATTCCTGCGTGGCGCCTTCGAACGATACGTTCAGTTGTTGCACTCGGATACGAGCTTGTTCAAAGGATAAACGGGATGCTAAGCCTTCCGCATAAAGCTCCTCTTGGCGCTGATAATCAATCTCTGCAGTGGTTACAGCTTCCCTTGCCGCATTTATCTTGCGCTGTGCAGCTTCAAGTTGAGACTGTAAGCGAGGCACCAGCTGATCATCTATGTCCTGAATTTGAACGATAGGATCGCCGGCTTTGACAAAAGCCGCATCTTGCACATACCAGCGGGCAATCCTACCTGACACCATAGCGCTTAAGTTTTGCACTCGGTCACTGGGGTTCATGGTGGTGACCTGGCCTGTGCCTGAGGTAGTTTGCACCCAAGGAATCCACATGCTGGCAATACCTAAGACCAAACCGATAACAATGATCCAACAGGTAATCTTGATGCTGCTAGGCACCCGAACACTGGCTAGAGTATTCAATTCTTCAAGCTGATCCATTGGATAAGGGTGGCCAAATGAAAACTTTTGCTTCGAGAGTTTGCTCGGCGCTAAGTCGGTCATGCTAAGCCTCCCTTGTCGATGGTTGTCAGCGTCTGTTGGGTCGCCTGAAGCTTCAGCTGGTAGTCAAAGCAAGTAACATCCTGGCGGCGAGTGTAATAAATAATAGTAGTGTTGCCATCGCGCATGGCTGCAACAAATTCTTCCAGAACATCTGGATCAACTGTATCGACAATATCTCCCAGTACCAAAATTGGCGGTCTCGACAAAAGTGCACTCGCTAGTTTCAGGCGAATAGCTTGAGGCTGAGTCAAGGGCCATGCACCGCGACTGAGCAGGGTTTCGTAACCGAGTTTTAAGCGAGCGATATCCTCATCAAGCCGCATTAAGGTTAATGCCTGCAGCCGAGAAAGTACTGAGTTTTCGGGAATAAACAAACCCAGATAATCTTTTACTGTCAAAGGTAGAAAAGTAACTCGGTCGATGATTCGCACAGACTGTCGTAGGCTGGTGAGATCTATATCGGTGTTGTCAACCGCATCGATTGTTATTAAGCCAGAATTAGGCTTGATGTTGGCACGGAGCATTTCAGCCAACCAGCGAAAACTTACCGTGTCGCCGACTACTTGGATTACGCTGCTTGCTGGCAGTACAAAATTGAAGCGCGATTCTTGCTCTTGCCTTAGTAACCGAACGTTAGAAAATTCGATACTGTTATTTTCTGGGATACACTGAAATTTACCTTTCCTTGTTGCTTCTGTTTTAACTTCCTTGAACCTGGACAATTCCTCAACAGACGCACAGACATCAAAAAAGGAATCGAGGTAGCCGGCCATTTGAGGTAGGCCTACAAAAATGGCAGACATAATCAATTCTGCAGCAACTAACTGACCAAGGGTTAACTCGCCCGTTATGACCAGCCAACCGCCCATTCCTAGCAGAACCGCAGAGGCAAGAGAATACAGCAACAAAAAGCTGATCAACTGGCTATAAGTGTTGCGAAAATGGTCTTGTTGGCAACTTATGTGATCCTCTATCAGGCGATCTGTTTCACTCATCACATACGACGGGTTTAAGCTGTTTCGATAGGCATCAACATTTATTGAAAGTGACTGCAGCCATGCCGCGGTTTTGTATTTCGCATCAGACAATCTAAACCCCGTATTAATCGCCGCCCATCCCCATATTTTCCAGATAAGCCAGATCAACAACCCTAAAATAAGACAGAAGATGAAAAAGTAGAAGTGGTAAAAAGATACTACCGCGAAGCCAATCAGCGATTGCAGCACCAAGGTAAAGCCGTTAGTTAAAATTGATGGAATGGACTTCTTGATGGTCAATATATCAAAGTAACGGTTGAACAAATCAGTCTTGTGATGCTCTTCAAAATAGTCAGGTTCTGCCAACATTGCAGTCATGGCTATTTCACTGGAAATTCGCGAGTAAAACTTTCGGGTGAACAATTCCATCGCATAGGCACGCAGGGCATACATCAGGCTAGACAGAAAAAGCAGCGCGAACAACAAAATAGAGATCAATACTACCGCGCGAATTAAGGCTATGTTGGCCACAGTATCCACGAGCAGCTGGAGGGATATTGGCACAGCGAGAGTCAGCAAGCTTATAGCTATGCTGTAGATGATTACGGCCTTGTAGAAGCCGCCTTCTGGCTTGAGAATATCAAACAGCTGGACATTAAACTGTTTCTTGGAAGGATAGTGATCTGACATCTATTTCTCTTTTCTCGATTTGTCACAATAGCCAGTTAAAGACCGCCAAAATGAGCGGTAATGACGCTAGCTCCTTGAAAATCTTGTGCATTGAAGCACATAGCCAGACTGTTAATACTTCGATAATATCGAACTATCGGCGGCGCCGACCATTAGATAGATTGAGTATCAATCACTAAATTGAGGGCTTGCAAGCCCTCTTTCAGCTCTAGTATAAACGGCTTTTGTTGCCCTAAGTTGAATTTCTCCATGGCATCCCAGTCATAAAACCATGCTGGTTTTAGTCTCAGGGACTCAGGCTCTGATTCGAAGCGGGGGAAAATGTGCGCATGTAGGGCCGGCTCCACATTGCCAATCATTTCATAATTAATTCGGACCGCTCCGGTGAGCTCAAGCAGGACATCTCCTACCACTGACATCTCATACAGAAAATCTTTGCGCTTTTGGGTCTCCAAGGCATTCAAGTTAGGCACCACAGGGTCTGGCAGTAACAAACAATAGCCTGTGAGTATTTGCACATCCCCCATAACAACCCACCCGGAGGAGACGCGGCACACAGCCTGATCGAAGCTCCCTTCCCGGCATTGCTGCACTCGGCGGTGAATTAGGGTTTCCATCGAAGCTCCTTAAGTTAAATTAAACCAGTACAGAAAGTTTAGCCTCGAGCGTTATTCTGCCAACAGCTAATTAGCGAGGAGGTTTCACAAAACAGGTGTAAAGCCGGATAATCCAAGAGGGTTTTTGCTTACTCGATGCAACTTTTCGAGCCCAACTCTCATTCACTGCCGCAGCGCAATCGTCCCGCTCACTCAAGTTCAAGCCTTGCAATGACTTTGTCTCTATTAGTTTGATAGCGCTCATCTAAAGGCAACTGCTGCAGCCATTGGGCGATTTGCCTCGGCTCTTGGTGATGAAAATTAAGATGACCAAGCTTACGCCCTGGACGCACTTCTTTGCCATACCAATGAATCCGCGCGCCGGTGGATAAGTACCAACGAGGGTCAAATGCAGCACCGATTAAATTAACCATGAGGCTGCAGCCCGATTGGGCTATTGTAGGCAAAGGCAAATCGCTAATAGCCCGCAAATGCAGCTCGAATTGGCTTATCGAGGCACCAGCTTGCGTCCAGTGCCCTGAATTGTGAACTCGAGGCGCTATTTCGTTTATTAACAGACCTTCCTTAGTGACAAAAAATTCAATTGCCATGACCCCTACGTAATCTAAGCTTTCCATCAGTCGGCTTAGGTAGTCTTCGGCTTGGGCTTGATACTTGGCAAATCCGCCTTCGGTTTTAATGCTCAGCTGAAGAATGCCGTCATCATGAAAATTCTCCGTCAGCTCATAAAAAGCAAACTGGCCGCTAGGGCTGCGCGCACCCACAATAGAAACTTCGGTCTCAAAGTCAATGAATTGCTCAGCAATTGCTGCTTGTTTCCATTCGGGGAGATGGGCATCTGCCTGTCCGGTGAACCGCCACTGGCCTTTACCGTCATACCCGTCGCGAGCACTCTTAAGTAAAAACTTGCTGCCTAGCCTCTCCTGCAGCTGGCCTAACTGAGTGTCAGCACTAGTGACGCACCACGGCGAGGTAGGCAAGCCCAGTTCATCCAACAGGGCTTTTTGACGTCTGCGGTCGGGAATCTCAACAAACGTTTTTGCATTGAGCCAGCCTTGATGAGACAGAGTCGAGGAAATGAATGCGCTCGCAGACCAATGCTCTCGCTCTGCGGTGATTATCGCCTGGGCAGGGATGTCGGTGGCTTGGTCTATAGACATTGGGACGACGCTAAGCCCCAAGCGGGCGCCAGCTTCAAGCAGCATATTACCTAACTGCCCATCGCCAAGCACATAAATGGGTTTCATCAACATGCTCATCCTAAGGTGTTGTTCTGTAAGACTCTTTGCGTTTGCTGCTCTCGCCAAGCTTCAATTCGCTTGGTGAGTTCAGCATCTTGCAAGGCGAGTATTTGGCCGGCCAATAAACCGGCATTAGCCGCTCCAGCACTACCGATCGCCAAGGTGCCAACGGCAACACCCTTTGGCATTTGGACGATTGAAAGCAAGCTATCAAGACCATTTAAGGCTTGGCTGCGCACAGGTACCCCAAGCACGGGAAGCACAGTGCTGGCAGCAATCATCCCAGGCAAATGCGCAGCGCCACCAGCTCCAGCAATAATCACTGCAAATCCTGAACTTGCCGCTGACTGGGCAAACTCCATCATTTTCGCCGGTGTGCGGTGGGCAGAAACTACCTCTGCATGCCACTGGACTCCAAGTTCAGTGAGCATTTCGGTTGCGGCTTTCATGGTTTCCCAATCACTCTTCGAGCCCATTACGACAGCTACTTTGCTAGTCAATTTCCCTATCTCCTCGTGTGCGGGCCGCGCCCCGTTAGCGTGGGGTTGCTCGCCAAACGCGCAGTATAGGAAAAAAGCCGCCTCGGTGTAAGTGCGCTATTGGAGAACTTATTCGATTTTACTGAATTAATTCATCGAAGCAGACAGTTAGACGCACTCCCTAGGCGAGAATGCCAAGCCATTCAGAGGGCCTTGAACGGCACAGCAGGTTCTAGAAATTTCGCCATACTTAACTCAATCCACTGCGAGGCCTCAGCCCAAAAACCGAAAACGTCCAGCAATGGCTGGGCGTTTTGTAAACCCCTCAAAGGGTGTTACCGCTCAAAGGCAGCGTAGACTGACTCGGCTTTTGCGAGAACTCATTCGCCATTGCCTCGACCAAGCGCAACGCCTCTAAACTCCTTACCTGGGCATTGGTAAAAGCCGCTGTCAGCGTCTGCATTTGCGACTGCATTGTCTCGAGTGTTTACCTCAACTGCTGGTTGTCAGACTCCAATAATTCTAGCTGCTGTGACGTTTGCGCTAGTTGACTGTTGTGTGACTGCATCACTTTGGCCACTTCATCGCTTTGCAGACCAACTGCAGTATTTACCATACCCATTTTTGGAGAAACTGCTTTGCCAAGCCACCCCAATGATTCTATCTAACTGATCCGCCATGATGCGCGATGGGTGGATGCCAATGGCGAAGAATTACTTAACGTGCTTTCTGAGACTGACTTTGACCTCATTGTTGTTGATCAGTCCATGCCCGGGTGTACAGGCTTGAATGTGTTAAGGCACTAATAATAAGTCTCAAAAATCCACCAAGGTCATTATGCTCACAGCTGGTGCTACGGGCGCTATTTTTAAAGAAGCGCTCTCTCTAGGCGCAAGCGCAATAGTCTTTAAGCGGGGATCGGGTGAAGACCTAGTACTTGCTTTAGAATCTGTGCGTAGGGGTGAAAGTTTGTCAGCAGTGAATACCTAACCGAAATTGAAAAGAAAAACTTGCTGGATGAATTAACAAACAGAGAAATGCAGATATTGCTTTTGATAGTAGAAGGCAGTTCTACTCGAGCCATTTCTAAGCAACTGGCTATTTCCTATAAGACAGTTGACTCCCATCGCAGTAGCATCATGAGTAAACTTGATACTCACTCTGTTGCCAAGTTAATGCAATTTGCTAGGACGTCTGGGTTAATGCAAGAAACCTAATCAGCCAAGGCTGTTCATGCCTGATTAACATTTGAATCATCTACTAATCGCGATACCATTGCCTTGCGTACAGACAAGGATAGAATATTGAAATCACTACTTTATTGGAGTTTATTACTGCTTCTACCCTCAGCAGTTGTGGCGCAAATCGACGAAGACCAATCCGGCGCTTGGTATATGTATTTATGGAATACTGCGCTACAAGACAGCCAGTTTGGCTTTCAAGGGGATATCCAACATCGCAACTGGGATCTTGGCGGAGATTTGGAGCAGCTGCTAGTTAGAGGGGGCCTAACTTGGTCGCCAGAAGGCAGCGGCAATAAATACACCTTCGGCTATGCTCATATTACAACCGGCACTTTCGGCCCGGCAGACAATACCTCAGCGGAAAACCGCCTCTATCAAGAAGCAAGTATTCCTCAACGCTTTGGCGAAAAAATCTTTGTGACTCATCGCCTGCGCCTAGAGCAGCGGTGGGTAGAAAATCAAGACCACCGCAATCGCTTCCGCTACTTCCTAAACTTAAACTACCCGTTGAATAAAGCCGACCTGGGCAGAGGCAGCATTTATCTGTCTTTCTACAATGAAGTTTTTGTCAATCTCGAGCGAGACATAGGCAACAACCGCAGCGTCGATGAATTTGACCGCAATAGAGCTTACCTTGCACTCGGTTATAGCTTAAGCGATAGGGCAAGGTTGCAGTTTGGCTACATGCAGCAAACGACGAAAAACATCAACAGAGGTCAGTTTCAGTTCAACCTCTTCCACTCATTTTGAAACTGTTAGCGCTGAATCGCTTTGAGGGCCTGGATACGTTTTTCCAGCGGTGGGTGGCTCATGAAAAGCTCGCTCACGCTGCGCTTGCCTGAAATGCCAAACGCGGTGAGCTGACCGTCCAACTGACTTTCTATTTTGTTTGAGCCTAATCGCTGCAGCGCGGCAATCATGTTTTGCTTGCCCGCTAAATTGGCCCCACCAATGTCGGCTCTAAATTCCCTCTGCCGAGAAAACCACATCACTATAATGCTCGCCAGCATCCCAAAGATCGCCTGGAACGCCATGACGGTCATAAAGTACACAAACCGGTTATTGCCTCCCCTGTTTACTGCGCTGGCAACAAGGCGTGCGAAAAAGAAGACAAACGTATTTAGCACCCCTTGAATCAGGGTCAGGGTGACCATGTCACCGTTGGCGATATGACTTATTTCGTGGCCTAAGACAGCCTCGGCTTCATCTTGGCTCATGCCGGCCAACAAGCCAGTGCTTACGGCAACCAGGGCATTGTTTCGATTCATCCCCGTAGCAAACGCATTTATTTCAGGCGACGGATAGATTGCGACTTCTGGCATACCGATCCCCGCCCGTTCAGCCTGACGCGCAACAGTGCGCAGTAGCCATCTTTCTGTCTCAGTAGTTGGTTTTTCAATAACATGAGCACCAACACTGCGCTTTGCGATCCACTTCGACAGTGCAAGGGAGATAAAAGACCCACCCATGCCAAAAACCGCACAAATGAATAACAAACCGCCATTACTGCTCTGATCGAGCCCGAGGATAGGCATTAAAACACTTAGCACGATACCCAATACGATGAGAACGGCGAAGTTAGTTAGCAAAAACAGTATGACCCTCTTCATTTCCACTCCTAATACTATCCATTGATGCAAAGACTTAAAGCCTTATCGATTGAGATATTGGGATAGAAAGCGAAGTTTAAAGTAGCTAAGTTGAAATATTGATATGAGCAATCATCGCACCGAGAGACCTTCGCAGCAGTGACGAGTTTAAATTGACGCCGATTAGTTTTTGGCAGGCTTAGCAGATGCCAGAGCCTGTTTGAGTTGCTCAAGCCTGACTGGTTTTGCCAAAAAGGCGTCCATGCCAGCGCTTCGCATTTCGTTTTCGTCACCAATCATCGCATTCGCTGTCAGACCAATGATTGGAGTTAAACCGAGAAGCCCTCCCATTTCACGAATTTTCTTGGTAGCGCAAAGCCCATCCATAACGGGCATTTGCACATCCATTAGCACCAGGTCGATATTGCCTCTCCTGATAGTCTCAATGGCTTCGCTGCCGTCCCGAGCTTCCAGCACTTTATGGCCTAATTTAGTTAATAGCTGCCTGGCAATCTGTCGGTTCACAGCATTATCGTCGGTCACAAGGATGGTGGCGCCCTGAGACGGAAAGCGCTTAAGCAACGGGAGCTGTGTTGCCAACCCCTTATTTGCTTGAAATTCTGACTCTGACACGGGCTCCATTGGTAACGCGAGCTTAAACTCAGTGCCCACTCCAAGCTCAGATTCCACATCAATGTCTCCGCCAAGAAGAACAACAAGCCGCTTAACAATACTGAGCCCCAAGCCACTGCCGCCAAAGCGGCGATCAGCAGAAGACTCTACTTGAGCAAACGGCTGGAATATTTCTTCTAGCGATGCCTGAGGTATACCGACACCGGTATCTTTGATACTCAGCGCAAGGCGATTGTCGACATAGGACGCGTTAATGCTAACAACACCTTCTACTGTGAATTTTATAGCATTGCCGCACACATTCATTATTAGCTGGCGAATACGAGCGGCATCCGTGTAAGCAAATCTGGGTACGGATGGGGCAATGCACAGATCCAGTGCTAGGCCTTTCTGCTGCGCGAGCATCGCTAGTGGGTCCGAACATGACTCTATTGCTCGATGCAGATCGGTGGGAACTATTACCAAATTTAGTTTGCCTTCATCGAG
>JBLGBD010000088.1:0-12959 GCA_047617585.1 Pseudohongiellaceae bacterium
TAGAGCTGGCCCACCCAAGCCTTAAAGTAGAGCTGATAACTATGACCACCAAAGGCGACAGAATTTTGGACTCGCCATTAGCGAAAATCGGTGGCAAAGGCCTGTTTGTCAAAGAACTGGAGCATTCATTGCTGCGTGGCGAATCGGACATTGCGGTCCACTCTATGAAAGATGTGCCTATGGAGTTTCCCCAAGGCTTGGCTCTTTCGGTAATTTGTGAGCGGGAAGATCCGTCAGACGCGTTAGTGTCGAATACTTTCGCCAGCTTCGCTGAATTACCACTCGGTGCTCGGGTTGGCACATCGAGCTTGCGCCGACAGTGCCAATTGAAGCAGCTAAGACCCGATTTAGAAGTCCGAGATCTACGCGGCAATGTAGGCACGCGCTTGGGCAAACTCGATGCTGGAGAATACGATGCCATCATCTTAGCCGCCGCCGGTTTGATTCGCTTAGGCTTGGCCCAGCGTATCCGCGAGAAACTCAGTTTTGAAACCTGCCTTCCTGCTGGCGGCCAAGGTGCTGTAGGTATCGAAACTAGGGAAGGCGATACTGAGGTGTTGGCACTCCTTGCAAGCCTGCACCATGATCTTACCGCCAGCAGAGTTATCGCTGAACGGGCTGTTAATTTACATCTTCATGGCGGCTGTCAGGTGCCGATCGCAAGCTTTTCAGAAATACATGGCGCCGAGATTCGACTACGGGCTTTAGTAGGCGAGACTAGCGGCGAGAGGATTCTACGCTGTGAAAAGACGGGGCCTATTGCTGATGCCCACGCCTTAGGCATCGCGGTTGCCGAAGACCTGCTAAGCCAAGGCGCTCGAGAGATACTCGACGCTATTTCTCACTAGCCAAGCGGCGGGAGGATTACTGTGGTTAAACTGAGTCAATACAAGGTGTTAATTACTCGGCCGCAGAAGCAGCAAGAGGAATTCGCAGCCGCTCTGGAAGCCGTGGGCGTGAGCTCGGTGTCATGGCCTATGATTGCCATTGAACCGCTTGAATCCCCGAGTCAAATAGAAACAATTAAAGCTAGAATTCAACAGCTGGATAATTATCGCTTTTTGATTTTTGTCAGCAGCAACGCGGCGACGTTGGGCGCCCATTGGATAGACCAGTATTGGCCGCAGTTTCCCCATTTAGTTGAGCTCATCGCCCTAGGGCCAACAACAAGCCATGCCCTGACACAGCATTTAGGCTGCCCTGTCATTCAACCTAGCACAGGGATAACCAGTGAAGATGTGCTCAAACTGCCTCAGCTTAAGTCTTTAAGCGGGCAGAAAATCGCGATTTTTCGAGGTTCTGGAGGAAGAGAACTGCTAGCCGAGACTCTAACCAACAGGGGTGCTCAGGTAGACTATATAGAGGTCTACGCCCGATCCATGGTCCACTATGATGCTCAGCAATTAGCGGCTGGGCTTAGGGCAGAAAGGGTCAACATAATCAGTGCCAATAGTGTCGAAACGGTAAAAAGTCTGATTGCTAACCTGGGCAGCCATTGCCCCGAGTTCGCGGCCATGCCGCTGCTGGTCCCCTCAGCACGGGTTGCAAGCGAGGCAAAAACCCTTGGGTTCGCCAACCCTATAGACTGCGTTGGCGCCGATATTAACGCCGTAATTGCAGCGCTTAAGCGATTAGCCGACACTAATAGATAGCACGCCCATCAAAAAGGTAAACCTGTGGCAGATCAACAAGAAACACCAAAAATACTCGATGAGATAGCCCAAAAGACTACTTCGGGGTCGAAGCCTAAAGTGCGCTCATCGAAATCAAACGGCAGCGGCATTACTGTGATGTTATTGCTACTGGCGCCGCTTTTAGTGGCCGTGGTATTTCTGGCCTATCAGCAGAACCGCTCATCACAGACGGTTACTAGTTTAAAAACTGAAAACCAATTGCTCCAGCAGGAAGCTAGCGCCCAGAAATCTCAACTTGATGCGCTACAGACACAAATCCAGGCGGAGCTTGCTACTTTGGCGGCCGCTGCTGTCACATTCGATGAGTCTCGAGTTGAGCGGCTTGAATCTACCGTGGCAGGTCAAGCTCAGCAAGTTGAGAGCGCGTTAGAGGAAATTCGCTCAAGCGTTGCGGTTTCTCAACAGACACCGAGTTTCGAATGGAAGTTATTCGAAGCGGAATACTTATTGGGTATCGCCAACCAAAAGCTAAAGCTCGAAACTGATGTCGTGGCAGCAATCGCTATGCTTGTTAGCGCCGATGCGGCACTGCTCGCCTCTGGAAGTAGTCGAGTCTTTTCCCTGCGCCAAGCTATTGCCAATGCCTTAATCCAACTGCGAGCCGTGCAGCCGTTTGACCGAGAAGGGGTTTACTTTCGACTCGGCAGCTTGGTGCAAGAAGTTGAAAAACTTGATCTTGTGGGGTCACTGCAAGAAGGGTTTAAGAATAGACTTTCCACTACAAATGCCGATTCTCAATTGACAGCCACCGACTCTGGTGTGTTCCAGAGTGGCCTAGATTTTCTCAGTTCGGTCTTTGTGTGGAGACGTTGGGACGAATCGCCAAATGCCCTCCTCGCCCCAGAGCAGGGCGAGTTTATAAAACAAAACCTTCGGTTGATGCTAGAGCAAAGCCAGCTGGCACTTTTAATGAAAGATCAAACTCTGTACACCCAAGCGCTGTTAAAAAGCCGAGACTGGCTGAATCGATATGCGCTTATAGAGTCAGAGGGCGGCCGACTCATTGTCGAGACACTCACTGAGCTGTCTGGGTTAGATATAAACCCGCCGCTACCGAGTATCGATGGCACTTTGGATATTGTCAGGCAACTAGCCGCCAGCGAGCGACAGTAGCGACATGATCAAACTATTCGTTTTTAGTCTCTTAGCCATTGTCCTTGCAGTGTTGGTCAATCTTTATACCGGGTTCCCAACAGATCCAGGCTATCTCATGCTTGCCTTTGGCAACTATACTTTCGAGACTAGTCTGTTTGCTATGCTGATAGCGCTGGGTATCATCTATCTCATTCTGCGGTTGTTGCTAGTCCTGCTCTATGCCTTGAACCCACTAAATCTTCTAAGTATTGGCAAAGTATTTAAGAGCGAACGTAAAACCCGCAGACGAACTAAATCAGTTGAAGGCTTTCTAGCCTTTGCTCGCAGGGATTGGTCAACAGCGTATGGACTGCTGATTCGAGGGGCCAAACAAACCGAGGATAACTTGGCTAACTACTTAGCAGCGGCGTTTGCTGCCCATAAGCTCGGGGATAGAGAGGCTTGGACTAAAGCGCTGGAGAGTGCCGAAGAGCACTATCCCACCGCCCACGGAACTATTCAGTCGGTTAAAGCTCAGCTATTGTTTAAGTCCAACCAGCTAGAGCAGTGTCTGGCTGTTTTGGAACAAATAAAGAACGGCCCGCTGAATGATCCCGCATCCGCTGATTTACTGCGGCAAGTGTATATTCGCCTAGAAGAATGGGACAAACTAAGCGAGCTAGTACCGATACTTGAAAAGAAAAAGCTTGTCGAGGCTGACGAGTTAGAGCAGCTAAAGCTGCGCATATTCATGGAGCAGCTCTATGGGTTGTTTAATGCAGCAGATGAAAATAAAGACAGCGAATCCACCCTCGAGGAGCTGCGCAGGCGCTGGAAAAAAGCGCCGAGCAAATACAAAGAAGACGCCAAGGTTGTTAAACACTATGCCAATTTATTGCAGCGGCTGGGGGTTAACACGGACGCTGCTAAAGTAATAGAAAACGCCTTAGATAAACACTGGAACTCGGATCTTGCGCTCGAGTATGGTGCTACTGACTATGGTGTGAACCAGCAGCAGCTTCTTACTGCGGAGGCATGGTTAAAACAGCGCCCGGCAAATTCAGAGCTGATGCTTAGCCTAGGCAGAATTTGTCTGCGTAATCAGCTGTGGGGCAAAGCTCGAGAATACTATACTGCTAGTTTAAAAATTTCACCCACCGCTCAGGCCCATGGCGAGCTAAGTATGTTGCTTCGAAGTCTAGGGGAAACTGCTCAAGGGGATGCTCATTTTAAGTCATATACAGATCTAACTGGATCAAACCTGTTAGATTTGCCAATGCCAAAACTTGCAGACATCTAAATTTAAGAATCGATTCCTAATTCCTGCCATAGAGAATCTACCCGTTGTTTAACTTCCTTGCTCATCTCGATGGTTGTGCCCCACTCTCGGTTGGTCTCTCCAGGGAATTTATTAGTTGCATCCAAACCCATCTTTGAGCCTAGACCGGAGACCGGGGAGGCAAAGTCGAGATAATCTATTGGCGTGTTTTCAATGAGCACAGTGTCGCGGCTTGGATCCATTCGAGTTGTGATAGCCCAGATGACGTCTTCCCATTTGCGAATGTCTATATCGTCATCAACCACAACAACAAACTTGGTATACATAAATTGCCGTAAGAAAGACCACACGCCCATCATTACGCGTTTGGCATGGCCGGGGTACTGCTTCTTCATGCTGACAATTGCCATGCGATAGGAACAGCCTTCGGGGGGCAAGTAAAAATCGACAATTTCAGGAAATTGTTTTTGCAGCAATGGCACAAACACTTCGTTCAGAGCCACTCCCAGCATAGCTGGCTCATCGGGGGGCCTGCCGGTGTAGGTGCTGTGATAAATTGGATCGCGGCGGTGGGTAATTTTCTTAATCGTAAATACCGGAAAGTTATCGACTTCATTGTAGTAGCCGGTATGATCGCCAAAGGGCCCTTCGGCGGCTAATTCGTTTGCTTCGATCACCCCTTCCAAGACAATCTCGGCACTGGCGGGAACCTGCAAATCATTAGTTAGTGACTTAACTACTTCAGTTTTACTGCCCCGCAGCAGACCGGCAAACGCGTATTCGGATAAGGTGTCGGGAACAGGCGTCACCGTTGCCAAGATCGTGGCGGGGTCAGCCCCAATGGCGATGGAAACCGGAAATGCTTCTCCGGGGTGGGCGGTCTGCCACTCTCTAAAATCCAAGGCACCACCCCGGTGGGACAACCAGCGCATAATAAGTTTATTTTTGGCTATTTTTTGCATTCTATAAATGCCGAGATTTTGCCGATTTTTTTCTGGACCTCGAGTGATCACCAAGGGCCAAGTGACAAGCGGGCCAGCATCGCCAGGCCAGCAGGTTTGAATTGGTAGAATGTCTAGATTGACATCATCTTCGTCGATTATGACTTCTTGGCAGGGAGCCGACTTTCTGACATTCGGCGCAATATTAAGTACGCTTTTATAGCTTGGCAGGCTTTGCCATAGGTCCTTCCAGCCGCTTGGCGGGGTTGGCTCTTTCAAGAATGCCAGTAGCTTGCCCACATCCCTCAGGCCCTCGGTATCTTTTTGGCCCATAGCAAGGGCTATGCGCCGGGTGTTGCCGAATAAATTCGCCAGCAGGGGAATAGTGGAACCTTTCGGGTTTTCAAACAGCAAAGCGGGCCCGCCGCTTCTCAGGGTTCTGTCGCTTATTTCTGTAATTTCTAAATAGGGATCGACTTCAGTGGTGATTCGTTTCAGCTCACCCTCTTTTTCTAGTAGAGCGATAAAATCACGTAAGTCTTTAAACGCCATAGTTAAGTGGGCTCAATTGGTAGTAATAGAAAGTCTTTTTTGGGGATAGGCAATGAACTATTTGCGCTTCATTGAATTAAAAAATTCTTCGTTGGTTTTTGTGTCTTTCAGTTTGTCTAAAATAAACTCTGTGGCTTGGACATCTTCCATGGAGCTTAACAGCTTGCGCAGAATCCACATGCGCTGCAGTTCTTCCTCGGTCGTCAGTAAATCTTCGCGGCGGGTACCAGAGCGTCTTACATTGATGGCAGGATAAACTCGTTTTTCTGCAGCTTTACGATCAAGGTGTAATTCCATGTTGCCTGTACCCTTGAACTCTTCGTAAATAACTTCGTCCATCTTTGAGCCAGTTTCAACCAGTGCCGTAGCAATAATAGTTAAGCTGCCGCCTTCTTCTAGGTTTCTTGCCGCGCCAAAAAAGCGCTTAGGCCGTTCCAGAGCGTGGGCATCGACACCACCGGTGAGTACTTTGCCTGAAGAGGGAACGATTGTGTTGTAGGCCCGTGCTAGACGAGTGATTGAGTCGAGCAGAATAACTACATCTTCTTTGTGCTCCACCAAGCGCTTGGCTTTCTCGATCACCATTTCCGCAACCTGGACGTGGCGTGAGGGCGGCTCATCAAAGGTGCTGGCAACTACTTCCCCGCGAACAGAGCGCTGCATTTCTGTAACTTCTTCTGGGCGCTCATCAATTAGTAGCACTATAAGTCGGCATTCTGGAGAGTTTCGAGTTATCGACTGGGCAATATTCTGCAAAATAAGCGTCTTACCTGCTTTGGGAGGTGAAACGATTAAACCCCGCTGGCCTTTGCCGATGGGGGCTATTAAGTCCATGATGCGGCCACTCAGGTCTTCGCTACTGCCATTGCCGATTTGTAGCGGCAGGCGTTTGTTTGGAAATAAAGGGGTAAGGTTTTCGAATAGGATTTTGTGTTTAGTTTGTTCGGGTTTGGAAAAATTTATCTCGCTTATCTTGAGTAAGGCAAAATAACGCTCGCCGTCTTTGGGAGGTCTGATCTTGCCTGCGACGGTATCTCCCGTTCTAAGATTGAAGCGTCTGATTTGGCTTGGAGACACATAAATATCATCCGGACCTGCTAAATACGAAGAGTCTGCCGAGCGCAGAAAGCCGAAACCGTCTTGGAGAATTTCTAAAACACCATCGCCCAATATGTCTTCACCATTCTTCGCGTGCTTCTTTAAAATGGCAAAAATAATGTCTTGCTTACGCGTTCTAGACACATTCTCTAAACCCATTTCATGAGCTGTAGTGACTAATTCGGCAACTGGCTTTTGTTTTAGTTCGGTTAGATTCATTGTGTGCTTCTTATCAAGTAGTCTTGGTTATTGGGGTTTAAGTAATGATCACAAGCGAGTTACTGGCGCAGCAGCGTCATTACAGTTAGAAAAATAAAAAAGAGTTGGGGTTTTGAATGATTTAAGTGTTTGCTAAAACAGGTGTGTTAGTAAGAGTGAAGTATTGTCAGAAAGAGTGTTTTGCCAACACACCGATAACTAGTCGGTTGAAGCAGCTTTAACTTTAGTAACTTTATACGGTATTTTTTGATCGGGGGTTACTAAATATTTTGACTTATTGTTCTGCCGTTTCTCTCAATAATATAGTCTTACTAGTTATACCTGTCCAGAAAATTAGTTTAGGTTATTCCTTACATTGCGCTCAACGTGAACGGAAAAGTCAGCTGATTGCGATAAAAAATGAAGTGGACTTAGAAACTATAGAAAATTAGGGCTAAATAGCAAGTAGAACCACGTCATGAGGTGCCACTACGGCTGTAGCGACACCGCATTAAACGCAATTTAGATAACGCTGTCAATAAAAGCTGAAAGTTGGGATTTTGATAGAGCTCCAACTTTAGTCCCGGCCACTTCGCCATTGTTAAACAAGATCAGCGTTGGGATGCCACGAATGCCAAACTTAGGTGCAGTTTCGGTATTGGCGTCTACGTCCATCTTACAAATCTTAACTTTGCCATTGTATTCAACGGCTAACTCCTCAAGCACAGGGGCTATCATTTTACAGGGGCCGCACCATTCTGCCCAAAAATCCACTAACACTGGGCCGTCGGCCTGGAGCACGTCAGCTTCAAAGCTGCTATCTGAAATGTGAACGATATTGTCGCTCATAGTTTAATTCCTATAAGGTAAGTGGGAACAACACGATGTAATTCAGGAGTTTTCTGGTAGCGCTTAACCCTGAAAACAGTAAGGTTAATAGCTCAATTACAAAGCACGATGGCTGTATGATAAGGCCAAAACTACAGGTTTCAAGTAGCAGTTTCGCCTTATATCTAAATAGGCTCGGGTTCAAACACTGATTAGCGGCTAAGGACAATCGCCGCCTTTTTCGCAAAATAGGTCAAAATTCCGTCGGCGCCTGCTCTCTTTATGCACAGCAGCGACTCCATCATGACTGCTTCTTCGTCCAGCCAGCCATTGTCTGCGGCGGCCATGTGCATGGCATATTCGCCGCTCACTTGGTAGACAAAAGTGGGTACGCCAAACTCATCCTTCACTCTGCGAACTATATCCAGATAGGGCATACCTGGCTTAATCATGACCATGTCAGCGCCTTCGGCTAAGTCCAGCGCGACTTCTTGCAACGCCTCATTGCTGTTTGCCACATCCATTTGGTAGTTGTACTTATTGCCACTGCCCAAACTCCCGCTAGACCCTACAGCATCTCTAAACGGGCCATAGTAAGCCGACGCGTATTTGGCGGAATAGGCTAGTATGCGGGTATAAATCATGTTGTTCTGCTCTAGAGCAAAGCGAATTGCACCCACTCTGCCGTCCATCATATCTGAGGGTGCAACAATATCTGCGCCAGCTTGAGCATGGGAGAGCGCCTGCTTAGATAACACTTCAACGGTTTCCTCGTTCAAAACATAGCCGTTTTCATCAATAATGCCGTCTTGGCCATGCGTGGTATAAGGATCTAGAGCAACATCGGTTATGACGCCCAAGCTAGGATAGGCTGATTTAAGTGCCCTAACTGCGGTTTGCACCAAGCCCTGGGGGTTATAGGCTTCTTCACCGGTCAAGGTCTTAGTGCTGCTGTGGGGAGAAGGAAACAAGGCGATGGCAGGGATTTTCAGATCAACTAATTGTCCAGCCTCCAACAGGAGTTCATCAATACTTAAGCGGAATATGCCTGGCATGGAAGCAATAGGTTGGCGCTGTCTCTCGCCTTCGACAATAAAAACTGGGAATATAAGGTCATTGGTAGTCAACTGAGTTTCTCGCATTAGGCGCCGACTAAACTCGTCTTTGCGCATACGTCGCATACGATTCACTGGGAACTCGCGGGAAAAATCGAAATTAGGCACAGGCAATAGTCTCAGGGCTGAGTGTTAAGGGTTAAGCTGGTCTTGGGTGAAGTATATTGCGTATTGGCACCAGAATGAAGCCGCATCCAAGCCTTGGCTGCCGACAACAGTGAGTCTGAATTAAATCAATAATATAGAGAGTAAACGTGAATAAAAGTAAATTAGCCATAGTTTTAGTACTTGTAGTTGCCATTGGCAGTTATGTCGCTTTCGATTTAGGCCAGTACCTCACCTTACAGTTCATTCAATCGCAATTGGATAGCATCAAGCAATTCCGTGATGAGAATTTCGCCCTCGCTGTCCTCATTTATTTTTCCTCATACGTGGCGATTGCTGCTTTATCAATTCCTGGGGCCGCAATTGTGACCCTCTTAGGCGGCGCCATTTTCGGCCTTGTATGGGGTACGCTAATTGCGTCATTCGCTAGCTCGATTGGTGCGACACTCGCGTTTTTAGTCGCTCGCTTATTGCTGCGAGAATGGGTGCAGGCAAAATTCGGAGGCTACCTGGCGCCTATAAACAGAGGCATCGAAAGGGACGGTAGTTTTTACTTGTTTAGTATCAGGATGGTACCGCTCTTCCCTTTCTTCATGGTCAATCTTTTAATGGGCTTAACGCCTATTAAGACTTGGTCTTTCTATATTGTTAGTCAAGTGGGCATGTTAGTTGGTACGGCGGTATACGTTAATGCTGGTTCTGAATTAGGGCAGATTAGTTCATTGTCTGGGCTAGTGAGTGCTCCAGTAATTTTTTCGTTCGTGCTGCTAGGGCTTTTTCCTTTGGTGGCTAAATTGCTGTTGGGTATTATCGAGCGAAGAAAGCTGATGGTTAATTTTAAAAAGCCCAAAAAATTTGACGCCAATATTGTGGTGATTGGCGCAGGATCAGCAGGGTTAGTGTCAGCGATCATAGCCGCTGGCGCTAAAACCAAAGTTATTCTTATTGAAAAACACAAGATGGGAGGCGACTGTCTAAATACTGGCTGTGTTCCAAGTAAGTCGTTGATTCGCAGCGGCCGGATTATGTCTTACATAAAGCGAGCGAAAGAATACGGAATCGACAATGCCTCAGGCACACTCAACTTTGCCGCCGTGATGGAGCGAGTTCAGGGTGTAATAAAAGCCATTGAGCCCCATGACTCAGTTGAGCGGTTCACCAGCCTAGGGGTCGAGTGCATCATGGGGGAGGCCAACATCGTGTCGCCTTATGAAGTAGAGGTCAATGGCCGGACACTGGCGACTCGTTCAATAATCATTGCTACTGGAGCAAGGCCTTTGGTGCCGCCAATACCCGGTTTGGATACTGTGAATCACGTCAATTCTGACAATGTTTGGGATTTGCGTGAGCTGCCTAAGCGACTGTTGGTAGTAGGCGGTGGCCCTATTGGCTGTGAGCTAGCTCAGGCGTTTAACAATCTTGGCTCTAAGGTTATCCAAGTTGATTTAGCTCCGCGAATAATGCCCAGAGAGGACCCGGAAGTATCAGAGCGGGTGACTGAGCAATTTGTGGCGGACGGTATCGATGTTTTGACTGAGCACAAACTTCAAAAGTTTGAAAATATTGATGGTAACAACTGGATGCAAGCCGAACACAAGGGCGAAATTGTTCGGGTGGAATTTGATGTTGTGCTGTTAGCGATTGGCCGTAAACCCAATGTTGAAGGGTTTGGTTTAGAAGCTCTCAAGATACCTTTAACCAAGCAGGGAATGATCTCTGTCAACGAGAGTATGCAAACAGTTTATTCAAATATGTACGCCTGCGGCGATGTGGCCGGACCCTACCAGTTTACTCACATGGCTTCTTACCAAGCATGGTTTGCTACCCTCAACGCGATGCTCGGCGGTTTCTGGCGATCTAAGGTTAATTATCGAGTAGTGCCATGGGCAACATTCACTGATCCAGAAGTTGCCCGAGTCGGGTTAAGCGAAACCGAGGCGAGCGAAAAAGGCATCGAGTTTGAAGTCACCCGCTATGACATGGACCATCTAGACCGTGCGCTTGCTGATGGCGAGGCTCATGGATTTATTAAAGTGCTGACAGTGCCTGGCAAAGATAAAATTTTGGGGGTTACTATTGTTGGTTATCATGCCGGTGAGATGATTGGTGAATTCGTTTTTGCGATGACTCATAACATGGGGCTAGGGAAAATATCAGCAGTTACCCATATTTATCCAACGCTGCTTGAAGCCAATAAATTCACCGCCAACGCCTGGCGTAGCGCTCGACTGCCGAAAAAATACTTTCCCTATTTAGAGCGGTTCTTTCGCTGGCAAAGAGGTGGCTAGGACATGAGTCGCTGCCGTTTTACAGTGAGTAACTGTAAGCGGTGCCTTTCGAGTTTATGGCAATGACTTGATTGAATTTTGGTAAGTGAGCGACCGCGACAATTGCGTAAACCTTGGGTCCAATGCCATAAGATATTGGGGTTAGCCAGCGGTCTAGGCGTTTTCCAGACGAGGTTTGCCAAAGTTCAACGGCGCCCGTGGTATTGCCTGTTACGAGTGACTGCGAGTCGGCAGAAAACTTGCCGGTTAGAAAACTTGATGATGTAGCGAAAAACCGGCTGCTGTATTTGAGTCTTGCTCGAACCTTGGTTTGCTCTAAATCCCACACTAACCCATCAATATGCTGAACTGCAGTAAAGCCTAATTTGCCGTCATCAGAAATGGCGAGAGTCTTAACGCGGCCAGCAGTTTCAATAGTTGCAATGCGTTGTGCAGACTTTAAATTCCAATAGCTGACGGAGTCGTTGTCAATTCCAAAGACTGCAAATAGACCGTTGGCGCTCATTGCCATGCTAAGTATGTTTTCTTCTTGCTGTAGCTCGTGAATCACTCCGCCGTTTTGGATATCGAAAACAATCGCGCGCGCGCCGTCGAGCGCGAGTAGGGCGGTGTCGGCGTTGGGCCCAAGTGCTATCTGAATCACTTCACTTGGCGCCGTGAAAAATCTCAGCGCCGCTCCGGTGTTCACATCCCAAAGCACAATCGTGGCTTGATCGATAGTGGCGGCATATTTCCCTTCCGGTGAAAACGCCACTGTCGTTATTTGAGAATTGCCGGTGTCCGTGTGATTCCAGTTAAACAAGCGTTCAGAGGACTGGGTTTGCCATAGACTGCCGCCATGCTGCATTGAGCCCACAGCGGCATATTCGCCGTCTTTCGTAAACTCGGCGCTGAATAGGCCTCTTACTGTGGTTGAGAAAGTGTTTGCCGGCTCGGACTCGAAGGAGCATTGGCTAAGCCCCAGGGCAATAGGGACTGTGAAAATTAGTCTGACTAGCGAATTACTCACGATGTGGCTCTATGCCACCATGGGACGGTGGCATTCATGGACGGCGGCAATTAAGTGGTCTTCAAGTTCGAACCTGGAATTTAGCGTCTTGCCTAGGTTAGCAAGGCTCTCGGGTAATTCAGCAAGCAGATTACGGCTGTGGCCTAGCCGTTCGAATTTGTCGTTGAACTCGACGGCTAAATCTGTGGATTGCTCAATCGCTCGATACAGGTCAATGCCTGTGCCCAAGCTACCGTCGTTAAACTCCCGCGCTTCCGTGATGAGCTCGTTGTACACCTCAAAATGCCCAGCCGAGACATAATCAACCAAGCTTTGGCAAAAGCGGCGGATGTGGCGTGATAGCTCTTTATTGCTTTGGGTATATATTGAAGGGGTTACCACCGCCTCAAAGTCTTGAGTCAGTTCGATGCGCTGTTGCATCCAGCGGCGGACCATATCATCAACTAAGGTCCAACCTTCCTTGGTACGTTTACTTCGACTGCGCATTTAGAACTCCCTTCCTAGCGTGTTGATTTAGGTCCACTTGATTTTTGGCAGGCAAAATCCGTTGCCTAACCCAGTCTCTATCAATATAGGAAAGGAATCGGGATATAGGCAAGGTGAATCGCAACTTAAATTTGAAATGAGTGCCAAACAAAGGCTAATTCAAATTAAGAACTGGCAATTGTCTTGATCCGTTTTTCTTTGCGCGGAGGTATTCTGCGCTGCAGCAAAGCTCAGGCGAGGAGCGTTATTGCTGCTACACTTATTTATGGAAACAACTCCAGATATTGGGAGT
>JBLGBD010000089.1:0-12897 GCA_047617585.1 Pseudohongiellaceae bacterium
ACGCCCTGAAGGACCGCACTGGGCTGGTGGGGCTGTATTATTCCGGCCGCTCGCACCTCTCCGAGGTGCCCTCAATCGGTCAGAAGCCCTGAAAAGCGGTCTTCTTCCGTCAATCGGTGCTTCGCGAGATTGCCGGTCTAACACACCCCCACCACCCCAGCGCTCGCAGTTCCTAGTAAACGTTTTCGTTATTCGTTATTTAGCCACACTACTAATCGAGCTACGTAGCGTCGAAGCCACAGATATCGTCGTTAAGTACTACGTCAGTCGAGATGCGGGCAGTTAGCGGAAACCACATTAAAGCCGCACGCCGAGTGCAGTAAAAAGACCGTTTTTTAGGGCTTTTTATGGAATGAGGGAAGGCCCCCAGGGCCGCAGGCAGTGGTTGGAGTTGACTGCCCGTAGCTCGACTCGAAGCCATAACCGACCTCAAAGTCATATCGATATGCTGATATGTTGATAGCCCAGAAAATTAAAAGCTACTATGTTGTAAAACTATCAGCACAGCTTTCAGCTAAGGCGCTTTTGCGAGTGAAGCACAGTCGGCAGGACCGCGCTGGCTGGGTCAGCGCTGCACCTTCATCAATGCGCCAGATCCCTTGCTACCCCCCATTTCCACGCCGACCATTCAACCATTACGGAGTAATGAACATCTGCCAGAACGACCTAAAACAGCGTCAGACATCAATAGACAAAACCCAAACCTTGGGGTAGCCTTTCTAGTCGAGCCTACTAAATATCAGCTCGCTATGACTAGCGTAACCACTTGATATTTATGAATTATTTTTGATTCAGTAGTAGCGGAGATATAATACTCCACTGTAGCCTCAGCTAAAAACAATAAATATAAATGGAGAGGCAATAAATGAATTTTATTTCAACCCCCCTTACCCGTGTAAAAAGCCCGTTGCTGCTAGGAATTCTGTTGATCTGCTCGAATTTCGCGCAGGCTCAGGACACTGTCGAATGGTTTACACTAGGTAATGATTTTGCACACACCCGTTACTCACCTGCTGACGAGATCACGCCCGAGAATTTCAGCGACCTTGAAGTTGCTTGGGAATGGGATGGCGCCACATTGGGAGCTATCAGTGGGCGCTCTACCCCAAGTTATATCAATGGCACCCTCTATACGGTCGCCGGTGCACGCCGGCATGTGGTAGCCATTGACCCTAAATCTGGTGAAACCCTCTGGACCTATCGTCTTCCTAACACCGAGCGCTGGGAATATTCCATGCGCGCAGATTATGGCAAGGGCATTGGCTACGCAGAAGTCGACGGCAAAGGAGTAATCTATATGATCACTCCAGGGTTTTTTCTAACAGCCCTGGATGCTAAAACAGGTTTGCCCCTGGAAGGCTTCGGCAAACCCGTGCCTGTCGATGGTTTTCCTAAAACTGGGGTTGTAGACCTGCTGGCAGATTTAGGTCACCCCTATGATCCATCCAAAGGCATCCCACTAGAGACAGGTTATATTACCGCCTCATCTCCGCCTATCGTTGTGAACGGCACGGTGATTGTTGGCAACTCGGCAGAGCAGGGATACCACCAATCTCGTATCGAAAACATCCCCGGAGATATCTTAGCCTATGATGCGAAAACCGGTGAATTCCGCTGGAAGTTTAATGTTATTCCTAGGCCTGGCGAATACGGCCACGAAACTTGGGAGAACGATGCCTGGGAATGGACAGGAGACGTTTCTTCGTGGGCACCCATCTCAGCGGATGTCGACGCCAACCTTGTGTATATACCCACCAATGGCGCCACCATCGACTACTACGGCGGTTTTAGACCGGGTGATAACCTATTTGGCACGAGCCTGATTGCTCTTGATGCGACTACAGGTGAGCGCAGCTGGCACTTCCAGATGGTCAAACACGATATCTGGAATTATGACAATCCAACCGCGCCAATTCTGCTAGATCTGGATATTCCAGGCCAAGGCAAGGTTCCAGCGATAGCTCAGGTGACCAAGCAATCCTTTGTCTATGCGTTTAACCGCTTAACTGGCGAGCCGCTGTGGCCTATCGTGGATCGCCCCGTGCCACAGTCTATTGTGCCTGGAGAGAAACTATCTCCAACCCAGCCTTTCCCAACCAAACCAGCGCCGTTCGATATCCAGGGCATTAGCTTGGACGACTTGGTCGACTGGACCCCACAGCTAAGGCAGCAAGCCATTGAGGCATTGGCTGAATTTGAAATGGGACCCTTGTTCAACCCAGCTATTCACAGGGATAATGAACTCGGCAAGCGAGCGTCTTTGTTCTGCCCAGGCGGCGGTGGCGGCGCCAACATTACTGCGCCTCCGGTAGCAGACCCGGTTTCGGGTTATCTGTATGTGTCCTCTCGCTCAAGCTGCAGTCCAATTCAGCTAGTGCCCGGGGAAGAGGCTGACCTGCAGTATGACGCGCCTACCGGCACCACCTTCTCAGAATACGCTAATGGTCCTAGCGCAGGCGTTATTCGGCATGGAGCCGGCATCCCTGTATTCAAACCACCTTACAGCAGAATCACTGCTATCGACATGAACACCGGTGAGCATGCTTGGATGATTCCGACCGGAGAAACCCCCTCAAGGATCGCTAACAATCCAGCGCTCGCAGGAATTGATACTGGAAATACTGGAACGGGCAATCTAGTACCAATGACTATCACTCCCGAAATGCTTATTTACTCTGACGTTAATACCGAAGGAACCCCTATTCTGTATGCGATAGACAAGGCAACGGGTGAAGTGATGGCACAAGTCGAAGTTCCAGCGACCAGTCGTTATGGCATGAGCACTTGGGTCCACCAGGGACACCAGTACGTAATGCTGCAAACTGGTTCGACGCTTACCGCAATGGCACTGCCTGGCGCTGTCTCAAACGGAGGTGGCGGTCACTAATCTTGATCGTGTAAGGAATAAAAACGGCGACCTAGGTCGCCGTTTTTATTTGTCTTGGTGCTTTACTTTATAACGTTCTGATCTGGGAGTAGTCCGTATATCCCAAAAGTATCTTCTCTATGCCATCTTGCTTTCGGGTTTGCATACCACCTTCTATACCGGCCATATGAATTTCTGAAGCCGGCGCACCTCGCAAAATCATCTTTTTAATGTCTGAGTTATTAATAAGAAGCTCATGCACGCCCATACGCCCGCGGTAACCGGTATCCAGACAATCCAAGCAACCTGGCGCCTTATACAGGGTGAACTCGCCTTTTTGGGTGTACAGCGCTCTCCACTCCTCAACCTGCTGGAGAACCAAATCATCTGGCGGGTCCGACCGACTTCCATCAGGAATAACTTCCCTGCAATATTCAGTAGCCAAGAACTCCAGCTCTCTTTCATCCGGAACATACGGCTTTTTGCAGGATGTGCACAGTGTTCGCGTTAATCGCTGCGACAAAATACCGATAATGGCGTCAGCAAAGTTAAACGGATCCATCTCCATATCTAAAAGGCGAACAACGCTTTCCGCCGCGCTATTAGTATGAAGGGTTGACAAAACTAAGTGGCCTGTCAACGACGCTTCGATCGCTGTGGATGCGGTCTCAACGTCACGCATTTCCCCCACCATGATAATATCAGGATCGGCGCGCAAAAATGCTCGCATTGCTCCTGCGAAGGTCATGCCTACTTTTTCGTTGACCTCAACTTGACGGAGACCAGGCTGGGTAATTTCCACAGGATCCTCTGCAGTCCATATTTTCCGTTCTGCGGCATTTAAGTAATTCAATACCGAATGCAAGGTTGTACTTTTTCCTGAGCCGGTTGGGCCGCAAACAACAAACAAACCGTGCGGCCGAGACACTGCGTCCAATAACTTATCTAGGTTTTTACTGCTAAGGCCTATGGCGTTAACTGGCATGCATTTGCCACCGCTTAGGAGTCGAATGACAACGTCTTCAACCCCACCCGCTGTGGGTATAGTTGCTACCCGGAGCTCCACGTCGATAGGCGCAAAGTGTCGGAAGTTAATCTTGCCATCTTGAGGCTTGTTCTTATTGGAAATATCCAAGTGGGCCATAACTTTAATACGAGAAACGAAAACAGCGCGGTACTTGGTTGGAAATTTGTAGTAAGTAGCCAACACGCCATCTTTTCGAAATCTAACGATGACTTTCTGCTTGCCCAAGCCTGGCTCAATGTGAATATCAGAGACTTTTTGTCGGTATGCATCTTCAATGATCTTATTGACTATGCGAACGACAACGTTGTCAGTAACCTGAGAGGTTTCAACAGCCGAGAATATTGTTGAATCATAGGATTCGTCTTCATTTACCTCGTCCTCTGTTTCGTCAAAATTCGCTATCGTCGATTCGATGTCTTCTGATGAATAATAGAACTGTAACGCCCAGTTAATATCTTCGGGCGACGCCATAACAGGCTCAACATATTTGTTGATATTAAAACTTAGCGCGTCCGTTACCTGCCAGTCCATTGGATTTTCAATCGCTACAACAATTTTCCCCTCATAGACATAAAGGGGCACCACCTTGTGTTTAAATGCAATGGCTGCTGTCAGCAAGCGAATAACGTCTGGCTCTACGATAAACTCGCGCAAATTTACAAAAGGGATGCCTAGCTTTTTAGCCAGACACTGCTGTATTTCACTTTTTTGAATCACACCTTTATTAACAAGAATTTCGCCTAAGGCGCTTTTCCGCTTTTTCTTCTGCTCTTTCAGTGCTTCCTGTAACTGCGCTTCAGTGACTAAATCTTCGCTAATTAGAATTTCGCCAAGCTTAAGATTAGGCATATGCTTTTGTCGAGCTAGGGCATTTTCCAGTTCGTCAGCATCTACGATTTTCTGATTTATCAGATAGTCACCGATCAGTCGCGACCGCTCTAGTTGCTGATCTTGCAAAGCAGTTTCTAAAACGTCCTGAGAAATTTGTTTGTCTTGCACCAGAATGTCGCCAATTTGGCCCCCAATAATATGGGTTTCTATAGCCGCTTTTGACACAAACAAGTGGGTGCAGTAACGCCATTTACGCCCTACTTTGATTTGCTCGTAGAAGTGGATACCGTTCTTATCATTACGCGCACCGTACGTCTTCCCGGTGATTTCCGAGCGGTCTTTGAAGTACACCTCGAATGTGCGAGCTTCAGCATCGACATCTATGGTCTGATGGCTTTTATCAGACTGAGGTGATTTAAGCGTGATCTGATAAGGCTTTTCTAGGCGCATAAACTTAATAGACGCCATGCCAATCTCGGTCGGGGAAAACGCGCGCGTTTCTAAAACCTGAATAGTTTCAGAAGCACCGTCAAACTGAACCAGCTTACCTTTGACCCGATTTGAGTTATTCAGCTCAATTGTGACGAACGTGTTGTCATATTCAGGACCTTCTTCAACCTCGGAAAAAGGCGGTGGCTGCAAATCAATACGCAGTCCGTTAATGGCCAAGCCTTTCTCAGGTCTTAGACCCTGGTCTCGCGCGATAATAGCTGTATCAGCTGGCATAGCTTTGTTCCGGAGTTTTATCTGTTAAGTTTAAGAACAGGGCAGCAGACAGCCTCAGCTCTAGCAAGTTGCAATTGTTCATCTTAGCGCGAATCACATGTCAAAAGGGGTTAAGGAAATCACTTTAGCAGGAAATACTAACCCACACAATTTGTCGATTAAACGCCGACTGCTGCAGCTTACAGCTTTCAAAATAGCTATAACCTACTGTTTTTAAATTACTTTTAAAAGCAGAGCATTGCCAGCCTATAATCGCAGCTTAGCCAGAGCACTAAGTTTGCCTGTAGTCATCGCAATTCCCAAGAGCACTAAGAGGCAACCGCCAAGCATAGACGGAGTGATTTGCTCTCCAAGGAAAAGCGCGCCCCAAAAAATACTAAACACTGGAATTAAAAACGTTGATGTGATGGCTCGATTTGCCCCTACTTTGGCAATGAGACGGTAGAACATGATGTAAGCAATACCTGTACACAGCACCCCCAGAGCAATAACGCTCAACCAAATAGGCCCGGTCGGCATCACTTCAGGTTTAAACACCAGTGCAAAAGGCGCTAAACATAAGCTCGTTATGGCTAGACTGCCCACCGTAATAGATAGACCGCTTATTCCCTGTAGTTTGTGAGCGGTAATATTGACCGCGATACCGTAGAACATTGACGCCGTTATCCCAGCGGCTATTGCTATCGCGTTGGCCGCAATCGGGTTGGCGCCATTCGGGTCGAGCACTAAAAGAGCAACGCCGGCAAAACCCACAAATAAGCCTAGAAGCGAGAGTAAGCTAAGCCTTTGGCCCCAAAAAACGTAGCCAATTAAGGCTGCAAAAAATGGCACGGTTGAGTTGAGGATGGACGCGAAGCCAGCGCCGATGGTCATTGACGCAAACGCTAAAAGGCAAAAAGGAATTGCCATGTTGGTAAGGCTCACAAGAGCAATCAGGCGCCAATTAGCCAGCGCTTGGGTATGCTTGCCTAAGTAAACACAAACCGGGAGCAAAAACACTAAACCACTAAGTACTCGCAATTCAATCAGCAATGCAGGCCCAAAAACTGGGGCGGTAATACGTAAAAACAGGAAAGACGACCCCCATATTGCAGACAGCAATACAAGTTCACCATAATCCCGCAGGGAAGGAGAATTCATGTAGCGATGATCCTAAAGAGTGGCTAGTGCGCCGTTAGTTTTTATACAGCGCAAACACTAAAGCTAAGCCTGCTCGGAGTAGCGTTGATTTACTGCCGCGATTGCCGCATTGGCATCACAAGAATAGCCCTGTTGATTCAGTACTGACGCGAGTGCAGAAATACAGAAAAATACGTTTTTCTCATTACTGGCAAAACCCATTAAACCAATTCGCCACACTTTTCCTGCAAGCGCACCCAAACCAGAGCCAATCTCTAAATCATAGTTAGCTAACAGGGCGGTTCTCAGAGCAGCATCATCAATAGAGCTTGGAAAAGATACAGTATTTAGCTGCGGCAATCGGTATTGTTCATCAACAACGAAACCCAAACCTAGCGCTTTGATCCCCGCCGCAAATGCCTCGTGGTTTCGTGCATGGCGCTGCCAAGAATTCTCCAAGCCTTCCTCGGCCACGATCACCAGAGATTCGTGGAGGCCATACAGCGCATTAACCGGCGCGGTATGATGATAAGAGCGTTTAGCCTCACTGCCCCAGTAACCCATTACTAAATTCAAGTCCAAAAACCAGCTTTGCACCTTGCTTTTACGATTTCTAATAACGTCGGCAGCGCGGCTAGAAAAGCTCACTGGAGAGAGGCCAGGCACGCAAGACAGACACTTCTGCGTGCCAGAATAAATTGCATCTATACCCCAGCCATCCACATTGAGCTCGATTCCTACCAAGCCAGTCACCGAGTCAACAATTGACAGGCAGCCATACTTTTGGGCTAGGCTACACAACAGTTGGGCATCACTGCGCACGCCGGTAGATGTCTCTGCGTGGACAAAAGCCAATGCCTTAACATTCGGGTTTTCGATCAATACTGCTTCTACTTTGTCGCAGTCAATGGTTTTTCCCCACTCGTCTTCTACCATGATAGGGATTGCACCGCAGCGCTGGGCATTTTCTTTCATGCGCCCACCGAAAACCCCGTTTTGGCAAATGATAACCTTGTCGCCCGGCTCCAATAGATTAACGAACGCAGTCTCCATACCAGCAGACCCCGGCGCCGATACGGGCAAGGTCAATTCGTTCTTAGTTTGGAAAACATATTGCAGCAGCTCTTTAATCTCATCCATCATTTTGATAAATAGCGGATCAAGATGACCAATGGTAGGCCTCGAAAGTGCTTCTAGTATCCTAGGGTTTACATCTGAAGGGCCGGGGCCCATAAGAGTACGAACTGGCGGATGGAAAGACTTGATCATGAGTTACCTGTAATTTGCGCAGATTAGTAGATGATAGAGATTATACATTGGCCATCAAGAAAGCAAAAAGCCGAGTAAAACTCGGCTTTTTGCTTAAACAGTTTGAGTTAGAATCTAATCTTCGCTAGAGACTACATCATCACTACCAGATACAGGGCGGTCAACCAACTCAACATAAGCCATTGGCGCTTTATCACCAGCTCTTTCACCGCACTTTAAGATGCGGATGTAACCACCTGGTCTATTTGCGTAACGTGGACCCAGCTCAGTAAATAGCTTACCAACAGTGGCTTTGCTACGAGTCCTATTGAATGCCAGACGTCGGTTTGCAACGCTATCTTGCTTGGCCAGTGTAATTAATGGCTCGGCAACACTGCGCAGTTCTTTGGCCTTAATTAATGTGGTCTTAATAATTTCATGCTCGACTAATGACGTAGTCATGTTGCGGAACATTGCTTGCCGGTGCGAACTATTTCTTCCTAGTTGGCGACCACTATGTCTATGACGCATAACTTTTTACCTTATTTTACGGGCTACACTATCGAAACTATTTTTTATGCAGCTCGATCGTCAGATTTAAGACTTGATGGCGGCCAGTTTTCTAAACGTAAACCCAAAGAGAGTCCACGGGTAGCCAACACATCCTTAATTTCAGTGAGAGACTTCTTCCCTAGGTTAGGAGTCTTTAACAATTCAACTTCTGTACGCTGAATCAAATCACCAATGTAGTAAATATCTTCTGCTTTTAAGCAGTTAGCAGAGCGGACTGTGAGCTCTAAGTCATCAACCGGACGCAATAAAATAGGATCTATCTCGTCTTCATGGACTTCAGGCTCTGCAGCGACTTCGCTCTTAAGATCAACGAATACACCTAGCTGATGCTGTAGGATAGTCGCTGCTCGACGAATGGCCTCTTCAGGATCGATCGTGCCGTTTGTCTCAATATCAATGACCAATTTATCCAAGTCTGTACGCTGTTCTACACGCGCACTTTCGACGGCATAAGACACGCGTATAACAGGCGTGTAAGAAGCATCTAGCATTAGCTTGCCTACAGCTCGAGTTTCGTCGTCTTCAGAAACTCTGCTATCTGCAGGCGAATAGCCACGTCCTTTACGGACAGTTAGACGCATATTAAGCTCGCCGTTAGTGTTCAAGTTAGCAATTAAGTGATCAGGGTTAACAATTTCAACATCGTGATCAGTGGTGATATCACCTGCCGTCACAGTGCCTGCGCCTTTTTTGCTCAGAGTAAGAACCGCTTCGTCATTGTTGTTCAACACAACCGCAACGCCTTTAAGGTTAAGCAAGATCTCGATTACGTCTTCACGGACACCTTCTATCGTGCTGTATTCATGAACAACACCATCGATCTCGACTTCTTCAATTGCACAACCAGGCATAGAAGATAGCAAGATACGACGCAGGGCATTGCCTAGCGTATGGCCGAACCCACGCTCCAGTGGTTCCAAAACCACTCGTGAGTGACACGAATCGAATTCTTCGACCTGTATCACTTGCGGTGTAAGGAAGTCTGATAAAGAAATTTGCATGTAATCCACCTTTTGTGTGACTAGTTCACTACTTGGAATAAAGTTCGACGATCAAGCTTTCGTTGATTTCAGCAGGCAAATCAGATCTATCGGGCTTCCGCGTGAACTGACCTTCCAACTTGTTGTTATCAACAGACACCCAGTCGATTGCAGTACGCTGTGAAGCAAGCTCCAACGCAGACTTTATCCGAAGTTGCTCTTTCGCTTTAGAACGAATTGCCACTACATCGCCTTCTTTAACTTGGAAAGACGCAATATTTACAACATCGCCGTTCACTGTAATCGACTTATGCGCAACCAATTGTCTTGATTCTGCACGTGTGCAACCAAAACCCATTCGATACACAACGTTGTCGAGACGACACTCGAGTAGCTGCAGCAGGTTTTCACCAGTTGCACCCTTAAGCCTCGCGGCTTCTTGATAATAACCACGGAATTGCTTTTCTAGCACACCGTAGGTACGACGAACTTTTTGCTTTTCACGTAGCTGAACACCATAGTCAGACAGACGTCCACGTCTAGCACCATGTTGTCCTGGAATGTTTTCAGCTTTGCACTTGCTTTCGAGTGGTCGAATGCCGCTCTTCAGAAACAGATCTGTTCCTTCACGACGAGCTAGTTTGCATTTTGGGCCGAGGTAGCGGGCCATACTTTCTTCTCCTGTGCTCTTGGTGTTTCAGAAGAGCTTCTGATTTATACGCGACGCTTCTTAGGTGGTCGGCATCCATTGTGAGGAATTGGAGTTACGTCAGTAATATTACCTACACGTAATCCACACGTATTTAGCGCTCGCACCGCAGATTCTCGACCTGGGCCAGGTCCGTTAACTTTTACATCCAGACTCTTCAATCCGTAAAGCTCTATCGCCGCTTTACCCGCTTTCTCAGCTGCAACCTGCGCAGCGAAAGGAGTACTTTTGCGAGAGCCTCGGAAACCCGATCCACCGGCAGTTGCCCAACTTAGCGCATTACCCTGTCGATCAGTAATTGTAATTATCGTGTTGTTGAAAGACGCATGAATATACGCCATACCGTCAATAACTGGGGTACGGGCCTTCTTCTTGGTCGACTTAGCTGCTGGCTTTGCCATAGTTTAATTCCGTCAATTTCTCAATTTCTGATGTCTTACAGACAACTTCTATTTGCGTATTGGCTTTCGTGGGCCTTTTCGAGTTCTAGCATTGGTCTTAGTCCGCTGACCTCTCACTGGAAGAGACCGACGATGACGAATACCGCGATTACAGCCTAGGTCCATAAGTCGCTTGATATTCATAGAAATTTCGCGACGTAGATCACCCTCTGTAGGCACTTTGGCTACTTCGGCTCGTACAATGTCTAATTGCTCAGCACTCAGTTCGCCAGTCTTCATTGAAGGCGTAATTCCAGTTGCCTCACAAATTGCGCTAGCTACTTTTGGACCAATGCCATAAACATACCGTAGTGAAATTACGATGTGCTTGTTGTCTGGTATGTTAACCCCGGCAATACGTGCCATAGATCTGCTCCGTTACTCTCGATGACTCTCAATAAACTTTATGAATTAGCCCTGACGCTGCTTATGGCGAGGCTCAGCACTACAAATTACCCGTACTGATCCGTTGCGCTTTATAACTTTACAGTTACGGCAGATCTTCTTGACTGATGCTCTTACTTTCATTTCCTTCTCCGCTCGCTGTCAGCGCACAAGAACCCTTACGGTTCTATATACCGCTTCGACCATAATTGCCCAACTTTGATTTCTTCATAAGCGAGTCGTATTGATGAGACATCAAGTGCGACTGTACTTGTGACCAGAAATCCATGGTTACAACCACTGAAATTAGCAATGCTGTACCACCTAAATTGAAAGGCACGTTGGCTAGCATTTGCATGAAGTTTGGCAGCAAACATACAAGAGTAATGTACACAGCACCAAACATAGTTAATCGAGTAATAACACCGTCAATGTATTTTGCGGTTTGCTCACCAGGTCGTATACCTGGAATGAACGCGTTCGACTTCTTCAAATTCTCAGCTACATCTCTTGGGTTAAACACCAAGGCTGTATAGAAAAAACAAAAGAATATAATCATTGCACTAAAAATAATGATGTACAGCGGCTGACCAGGACCAATCAACAAAGCCAAATCTTGCAACCATTCAGAGCCTTCAGTCTGGCCAAACCAATTAGCAATTGATGCTGGAAACAAAAGTATGCTGCTGGCGAAAATTGCTGGAATTACACCTGCCATATTAATCTTTAAAGGTAGGTGGCTAGCCTGAGCCTGGTACATTTTACGGCCCTGCTGACGCTTCGCATAGTTGACTGTAATCCTGCGTTGCGCTCGCTCGATGTAAACGATGCAAGCGATTACGCCAATAGCGATCAATCCCACTACCAACAACAATACACCGCTTATCTGACCCTCATAGGCCTGGGTTAGAGACGTGCTGATCGCCGCGGGAAACCCTGCAACAATACCTGCAAATATAAGCATTGAAATACCATTCCCAATGCCTTTCTCTGTAATCTGTTCGCCAAGCCACATCAGGAACATTGCACCTGTTACCAATGAAACGATAGCCGTAATGTTAAACGCTAAACCAGGTGCGTAAGCCATAGGTGCTAAAAGACCAACCGTCATCCCAGTACCCTGAACTGTCGCTAAAACTAACGCGCCGTATCGAGTGTACTGAGTGATCTTACGACGGCCAGACTCGCCTTCCTTTTTTAACTGATCTAACTGAGGACTCACTGCGCTTAATAGCTGCATAATAATCGACGCAGATATATAAGGCATGATGCCTAGCGCAACGATACTCATGCGCTCCAATGCACCGCCACCAAACATATTGATCATGTCGGTAAAAGTGCCTTCTTGGCTAGTAAAGAACTGGGCCAGCTGAAGTGGATCAATGCCCGGAACAGGGATATGAGTACCCACTCTATAGACAAATATCGCAAACAACAGAAACAGCAGGCGGGACTTGAGCTCGCCAAGCCCTGCGCCAATGTTCTCTGGATTTATGTTAGGTTTACTTGCCATTAGTTAGTTCTTAAATTAATTGTAAACAAAGTTCAAAATTAGGCTTCAGTTTTAGCAGGCTTTTTCTTTAGTTTGCCTTTTTTCGCTACCGGAAGCTCAGCGTCAATTACTTTACCGCCGGCAGCTTCAATCGCCGCTTGGGCACCTTTAGTAACCCGCAGCCCCTTAACAATGACTGCTTTAGTTACATCGCCGGACAACATAATCTTGGCACGCTTGATACCTGCTGTAATAAGGTTGGCCTTTCGAAGCGCTTCTAGATCGATAACATCAACATCCAAGCCGTTCAATTCAGACGTTCTAATTTGACCAGTAACTCGGCCGATGCGTGAGCTAAAACCATACTTGGGCAACCGCATTTGCAAAGGCATTTGACCGCCTTCGAAACCTATACGCACTGTGCCGCCACTACGAGACTTTTGACCTTTATGTCCAGAACCAGCAGTTTTACCAGAGCCGCTACCTATACCACGGCCGACGC
>JBLGBD010000090.1:0-12850 GCA_047617585.1 Pseudohongiellaceae bacterium
TTAGCAAGCATGAAAGAGTCTAAACTGCGGCCGGGAGCGACCGTCGCCGAACCAGCTTCCCATAGGTCGGAGAAAAACTCAGAGTCTTTGGAACAATCACAGCAGTCAGCTGCGGCATTGTCACAAAACGGAAGTAGAGCCAGCTCTAATTCTGCTCTATTTAATAATAGCCAGCAATCTGCCACTCAACGCAAGATTTCCAGCTCCATCGACGCTAGCGCCATGATGCGCGCGCAGAATACTGACGCACACAAACTTATAGGCTCAGCAGCACCGTCAAATAGTCTAAAGGTGGCAGGTGTCAATCAGTTAGTTGAAGATGAAGATTTGTTGCAGGGTAAAGCGGAAACAGCTCAACTTGCCGACGAAGAGGAATTACTGCAGGGAAAAGATATAGGCGATGCAGAAAACGTTCAATTAAAGTCATCCGAAGCAAGCCCTCATGCAATAGTTCAGCTGGATAAAAAATGGAAGGAACTCAACAAGGTTGAGCAAAAGATAGGCGTAAAAGAAAATGAGGCCAAGCTAGAGGCTGCAGCTGAAACAGCAAACGCCGGCGGTGCCAGAGACAAAGAACTTGCGAAATTGCGATCTGTAGGGCGCAGTGAGAAAGAGCAAGATACGGTTACCTCTAGACTGCAGGAGCAAATTGCCAAAGTCGCGCCCCACAATGCAAAAACTATTGCTGAATTGGAATCAAGTATTGCGCAATTGGATGACGACAATCCTGAAAAGAAATTGTTGAGCGCAACCCTTGAAGCTCGAAAGATTAACGTGGGTGCAGATACGCCAGCTTGGTCTGCAGAAAGAGAACAAGCCAAACAGGAAAATATACCAAGCCAAGAAGAAATATTTGTTGGGCAAGAAGACCGCGTTAAAAAACATCTTGGAAAATTTGCAGCGGGTGCCCATGCTTTTAACCCGCCTGAGGCACACGCAAGAATGGTAGGAACACTCTATCACCCTAGTTTTGAAGGATGGGGTAGCGGCTCTATATTTTTAGCACCACTAGATGAGGCGAATGTGCTGAGTGATAAAGCACAATCTGATAAAGGCATAGACAGTCTAGAGCTTCTGTGTGGCATACCAAATGGTAGTTGGCGTTGGCACAACCCTAATAACGAAATGTATCGGTATTTTGTGCCGCCCACGTCTAAACTTGGACCCGATGCATCGAAATCCATCGCTGAGCAATATACCATGGCGACAGGAAAGGAATTGACCGCTGCACCAGGTTTTTGGAATGCAGGCGGAATAACTACCGGTGGATTATCTGAAGCGGCCCTAGCGGCTATTCCTCGCGAAAGTTTATTTCAGGCCATCGCGTCTAATTCTCTGATAATAGACAAAGAAGTTTACAAAAAAACTCCTCCGAATGATGAACTGGTGTATGGATCATAAGTGCAGGGTTTAACCAGCGAAGGCATTTGCGCAAGCCCACAATTGATCGAAGCGTAGGTTGTAAATCTGATCACTTGCTTTTGTTTATATTTCAGTAAGGTATAAACCAAGGTGCTAAGATTTAAGGCATTGATGTTGTAAACTTGCTTCTGCACAATAAATTCTATCTAAACCTTAGCAATGAGTAAAAGCGCCACATGAATGCCAGAATTGAGATAAAGGAAAATGAAATTCACATTGACAACTTGGCTGGAAATATTGGGCTAGAGGCCGAGGTGCAGTGCGTTATTGCCCTGGACAAACCGATTCCTGAATTAGTAATCTATGAAACTGGTAAGTTAATCCGCACTTTTTTAATCGAAACATTAGACAATAACCCCAACTTGACTGGGCAGTACTTGCATTGCTCGGTACGGGTTTTTTCGAACAGCGGCGTTATGATAGATGGGATTATTTCCAATAGTGGCAGCACCTACTCCGATTGGACCCAATCCGATTATGAAGCAATTCGACTTCAGCCGTTCTTCTTATCAGATCAAAATCAAAATAACTTATCGCTTTTTGGTGGCGGACTTTTTGCTCGGGGCCTGCATTTCGAAGGAACCATAACACCCATGGGAGTCAGAAATATTTGCGTTTGTGACAGTTGCAATAAAAGCTTTACTATCCAGCATCTGCACGGCGGATTCTCCAATCTGCAATATTTTTATTCAAGTGATGGCCTTGAAACCTTAGTGGTTCCCTATGGCGCTATTGTTGATTTGCCAACCCAGGGCGGTGGGCCGAAAGATGCTGCTGGCCTAGTCCAGATGGAAAACAAGCTACCAAAGCCATCAAATGATATGGGTAGTTTCAATTACTACAACCCCTTTAGATGCCCTCATTGTTCTGCGGCCTATATCGATTTCGAAAGCCATAAAGAAATCAGGCCCGGTGAGTATTATGGAAATACCTACATCAATAAGCCAACGAAGCAATTCGTTAGTTAGCTAACAGGTTGAATAAAACGGCAATAGGCGGCTTCGGGGACACTGATAAGATTATAAGATACGGCTAGTTATCGGGTGGCTTCGGGTATACTTATAAGATTGTAAAATGCGACTAGTGATAGAAGCAGGCAGACATCGTTGGCATTTGGTTTTATCAGCGCCTTCTCATATTCCCTTCCTTTTTAGTGCCACGTGAGAAGATGTCCAAGGCTAGTCTCTAAATCGCCTATACCGTTTTCTGTGTTTGATAGTAATATGAGCTTCTTTTTTGCTCGCTGATAACAGTTCGAGGACCTTGAATGAAATCTTACACTATTGGATATTTAGTCTCGTTGCTTATGACCATCTCCAGCTTATGTTTGGCGCAGTCCGAACCCTTTGTGCCGGCAGACTTTGTGGTTCCAACTATGCTGGAGAACCAACATTTTCGGATTAGAACACTAACCGTCAATGATGTTGTCAAAGACTACGATGCGGTAATGACCAGTAGGGAGCATCTGCTGGGAGTATTCGGTCCGAATGATACGTGGCCGGAGGCAAACCTCACCTTTGAACAAGATCTAATCGACTTAGGCTGGCACCAAAAAGAATTTCAAATACGTTCATCGTTTGCCTTTACCGTGGTTTCTCTCGATGAAGAGCGGGTGCTTGGTTGCATTTATATTTTCCCAGCAAGTGCCAGCGACCATGATGCTGAAATTATCATGTGGGTGCGCTCGGATATTGTCGACGGCGGTTATGACACTATTCTGTTTGACACTGTAAGTGATTGGGTTAAACAAGACTGGCCTTTTGAAAACCCTGGTTATCCCGGTAGAACAATTGATTGGCAACAGTGGTTATCGTTGTAACGAAATTTTGGAGGCGGGAGTTCGAGCGCCTTTGAGGGAATTAGAGGGCACTGATGAGAAAATAAGGCTAGTCATAGATGCAGACTGTCATCATTAACTTTTTATCGTATCAGTATTCCTTCATATTGCTGATGCGCTATATGCTAACCTGCCTGCGTGTTTTACTTTGGCCTTATCTATCCTCGCAGTGGTGCAAGCCTAGGCTAGAAAACACCCGTAACAACCGCTCTAACTTGTGCTTCCTTAGCATCGACTTCATTTCGCTTACACTTTATAGTATCTATAGCAGTAAAAACATAAGCCGCCGTTTTGCAAAAAACCTTATTCCATTAAACGCTGGTTTAACGCCAGCACAGAGATAAACCGGCCAAGGATAACAAAAATGTCAGATGCACAGTATGCAGTAGAGCCTTTAACTAGCAGTAGCAGTACACGAGATTTATTGCTTACTTTGCCTCAGCCTTTTGCGGTTTTCGGCGCGGGCTTGTTAGTCGCGTCTGCAGCAACCTACGGCTGGATGGACACGGCAGCCTTGGTCTCGATAATTCTGTTATTGTGTATTTCACTGCTTATGCTCCTAGAGTTGATAACCCCCAAACGCGAAGACTGGCGGCTTAATTGGAGTGACTTAGCTATTGATCTATTCTGGGTCTTTAGCGTGTTGCTAATCTGGGTTCCACTGTTTGACAGCTATTACGACACGCCGATTAGTGATGCTTTCGCTTGGTTAAGAGAAGCGTCTGCTTTTCCAGTTACGCTGCATGCCGAATCTATGTTTGGGCTGGTTGGCGTTGCTGTGGTTGCTATGATCGTGAAGGAGTTCATTTATTATTGGATTCACCGTCTACAGCATCGCTACATGCTGATGTGGCGCATGCATGCTACTCATCATCATATCAGCAAGATGAGCGCCGCACGTGCTGATCGTACCCACCCCTTGGAGTTTCTGCTATTGAATATCGGCTCAGTAATTGTGTTGAGTTTTTTGCAGGCAAGCTCTGAAGTAATCGCAGTTTATATTGTTATGGTGCTTGTTAATGCCTACACGGCCCACGCCAATCTGCCACTACGCTCTGGCGTTTATGGGTTGCTGTTCACCACGGCGGAATGGCATCACCTGCACCATTCTTTAGATCGGAAAGAAAGCGACAGGAATTTCGGCTGCACAATCATTCTGTGGGACAGAATATTTGGTACATTTAATGGCTCTCCGAATGTTGAGCGCGTTGGCAATGGCACCGGCCAGTCATTGTCTCTGTACACCCAGTTTACGATGCCATTTCGCTCCGCTAAGACACTGCGCGAGCTGTAGCGCATTCCCGTGTGGAGAAATCAATCCGACACCTTTTGCTCTTCTTATGGAGGTATCCGCATTGAAAATCACCTACTACTGCGCAATGAGCAAAGACGAATTTATCGCGACGGAAGATGGTGATGTTTCATGGCTCGATGATTTGGATACTGACGAGTCGGAGTCAAGTTACGAAGACTTCTTCGCAAGCATAGATGGTCTGATTATGGGTATAGGCACCTACGATTTCGTTTTCGACTACGGCTCTTGGCCCTATGGAAATGTGCCTGCCTGGATTTTTACAAGTAAGAAACTTGTGCCTCTGGCGGCTGCGAATTTGAATCTTGTTAAAACAATTGATGATTTTTTGCTGCAATCGAACGGAAAGAACTTAAATCACATATGGTTAGTGGGTGGAGGCAAACTAGCTTCTTCATTTCTAGAAAGAAGGCTTCTAACCCACATAAGCATTACTGAAGCACTCATAAACCTTGGCCGTGGCATCACTCTTTTTGCCAACCATAAACTAGAAGACTTTGATTCAAGGACAATTCGATTAGTTCAGAAAAAAGGCTTTAGAGAGATTGATATCGCTCTGGGCGATTGTTGGCCACTAGTATCCGAGCAATCACTCTAGAAAAAAGACACAGAATTATTTCCCATCTCCCCTGCAGAGTTGATTTGCGAGTTTAATATTGGGGGTTAGCAGAAAGGCCTCGGAGCCTTAGTAGCTACTCAGACATCTCTAACTTTTTTAAACAGGGTAAGGTTTGTTATCAAAAAATTGAGCATGATATCCCTTCGTACCGATCTGTCGAGTGACTTCTGACTTTGGAAGTTCATGATTGATTCGCAAAGACTCCAAAATCATCCCAAAGTCATAGTTTGGCTTCCAACCTAGTTCTTCTCGAGCTTTAGTATTGCTATAAACTCGATCTGTTTCAGAGCTGATTTTCCACTAAACTGAATTATATATATTGGTAAAATCGGCAAAATACTTGGCAACAACTTCGCCAGCGTTGATACGGAGCCTTGCCGTGTCGTCTTCATTAAAAGGAGAAGTGGCACTTATAATATAGCTGTCAAAAGCTATATCCTAGGCTCGAGATGCTGCTAGTAGGTGCGCGCTTAGGACATCTTCCAGTTCAACCCGCCTAAAAAGGAATTCATTGGCTTTGCTATTGTCGCTAGTAAAATCCAAGCGTACTGTAGCTGAATCATCGTCTTCAGGAAAAAATCTCGATGTGCGAAGAATCAAGCAATTGAGTCCATGCTCGTGATGTACAAGACTGCGTAGAGCTTCGGCGGCTAGCTTTTTAGCGCCATAAATATTCTTCGGAATCGGATTAAGTTGTTCGGTGACCCAAACTGCAGGAGTGTCTTTACCTGGTTGCATGGCTTTTCCAAAAACGCTGGTGGTACTGGTGAAAACAAATCTATCTACTCGTTGCTTGACGGCTTCTTGGAGCAGAACGTTGGTACCGGTAATATTAGTGTCAATGAACTGCTGTTTCGAAAGAGTCACCACATGGGGTTTGTGCAATGTCGCTGTATGAAAGACGCTATCGATTCCAGTCATAGCTAACGTTACACAAACAGGGTCGAAAATCGAACCCACATTAGTTGTAAAGCGGGAGGGTCTAATGTCTAGGCCGACAAATGGGATGCCTTTTTTGGCGAGGGTCCAGCACAGAGCTTCGCCTAGATGACCTGCGCTGCCGGTGACTAGTGCTTATTGCATCGAATATCCAAATAGGGGCCAGCAGGGGGCAATGATAAGATAATAAAACTAGTTTTAGGACTTCATTAGCTGTTTATATTGTCAGTGTCCCCTCGCAGTGAGCAGCATGCAACATCGTCGCCTGCATCGAAGATCCCCTTGTGATATCTCACGTTCTGAAACACCTCAGGGTCAAGCCGGACCCAACCCCAACCCCAACACTTACCGCTCGGCAGAGTCCCGCCCCAGTTTGAATTGTTCGAGCAAGCATCATATAAGGAGATAGCAATTCAAGTGGCTGCCAGGGAAGGTGGTTTGGTATTGCTTGGTTTGTTCACTGTTGATGATCGTTCAAATATGGAGGAATTAAGGGGATTGCTAGCGAGTTCTGGCTAACTTTAAGGCAGCATCCAGTCAAGAAATCAATCAATTGGAGGAGTTTTCGATTTGGAGACGACTTTTGTGCTGCCTATACTCCTTTTTGTGCGCAGTAGGGTATCTTGGATAGACGATGATCGCCGCTCGATTTGTCTGGCCAACCCAGACCTAAAGAATCTGCGCCTAAACTATGAGCTGGGCCGTTAAATACTTGCCACAAAAATAGCCAACTGCTTCAATAGCCAGCAAGAAACTAGCGTTGTCATTACCTTAGAAAAGCCACAAGCAAGACCAAGATGGCAGAAGGTCGGAGATGCTTTGGTGTTGTTTTTCACACCTAATCCAAAAAGAACGAATTGTGCAGCTGTAGTCGGAATGTGCTCTTTTCAACTGCCCGAGTTCTATTTTAGCTAGATTTCACTAGTCGATTTAAGACCATCGTTTATTGCTAAATCTTAGCATGTGGCTATTGCGTTAAGCCATCGCTCGGTAAATTTACCAATTTGACTTCTCTGCCATCGACTTCGATCCAGTTGCGATGTTGAAAGTCAGAAAATAATCGACTCACGGTCTCATGTGCGAGGCCAAGGCAGCCAGCAATGTCTTTTCTGGACATGGGTAGTCGCAATGAAACAGGTGACTGTTTTAGCCTCTTAAACCGTTGTGAAAGATTGGTTAAGAAGCTCACGAGCTGATTGTCAGCCGTCTTCTGGCTATACATTAAAGTCATCGCGTGCTCTTGAACTATCTGTCGCGAGAGCATCTCATTGAAATATCTCTGCATAGAGGGATGTGAATCGAATAGCTGCTCAAGTGCTCTGTACGGTAATTCGCACAGGAAAGTATCTTCAAGGGCAATAATCGAGCTGCCGTGTTCTCCTGCATAGACTCCATCGAGACCGATGAGTTCGCCCGGCAAATAGAAGTTCACCCCAAGCTCATCTCCTGAAATACTGCTGGAATAGGACTTAACCGCACCGCTTCTGATAAGAAAAAGAGAGCCGAAATTGTCGCCCTGTCTAAGCAAGTGCTTTCCTTTGCGTAGTGGGCTGGGTGTTTTTATTAGCTTGCCTAGGGCGGCTAAGCCTTCATCATCAAGGTTTTTTGACAGGCACAAGCTGTTTAGACGACAATCCTGACAGGTATTTATTGAGGTTTTAGCCGCGCGGGGAGTGTTTGGTAATGCAGACAGTGTTCTTGCAATCAGAGCCGGTTTTACAGTGCTTTTGCCACGATATGGTTCGTTAATTGCACTCATTTTTTATTCCTCTGCCAGATTCTTTTCAGTTAAAGTGGTGTAGGCGATTTAGGGTAAGTGTATAAAGTGGGTGTTCGAGAGGATATTCGAGGATATACATAGGCCTATTGTGGTTTGTACGTAGGAAACCTCAGTCAAATTCATGCTTAGCGAGTTATATGGAAAATTTGGTAACACATGACAAGTTCACGGCGCTTATCAATGCTGCTGCCGAGGGCATGTTTATCATTGATAGTCACGGCATCATTGAAGTGGCGAATCACGCCGCAGAGCGCCTGCTTGGCTATGAGCAAGCTGAATTAATTGGGCGCAATGTGAAGTTTCTCATGCCATCGCCGAACCGGGAGCAACACGATACCTACCTAAGTGAGCACTTAAGAACCGGCGAGAACAAAATCATCGGTAAAAGCAGGGAAGTTGAAGCCTTAAAAAAAGACGGCACTCTGTTACAAATCTATCTCTCGGTAGGCAAGTATGATGATGAAAACGCCATCAAATTCGTCGGTATCATCAGAGATCTTAGCGACTTAAAACAAAGTGAAGAAAAACTTGAATCTGCTGAGAACGAGATTCACGAACTGGTTAACAGCCTAGCGCATGTGTCTCGTATAGGGGTGATGGGAGAGATGGCGGCTGGCATAGCCCACGAAATCAACCAACCCCTGACTGCAATATCAACCTACGCTAGGGCCTGTATTAGATTATTGCAAGCCGATGACAAAAAGCTGGATGAAGTTGTTTTGGCGTTGGATAAAATTGAAAACCAGGCTTTGCGAGCGGGCGACATAATTCGGGGCTTGCGCACTTGGATTCGCGACCAGGATACAAAGAGAGCAGTTGCGGACTGTAATTCACTGGTCGCCGAAGTGGTCGATATAGCGAAAATGGCAGCGAAAAATAGCGATATTCAGTTGCAGCTTCTCTTAAAGGCCACGCCTTCTTCGGTAGTTTGTGATTCGATTCAAATTCAACAAGTAGTACTTAACTTGATCAAGAATTCGATAGACGCTATAAATGAATATACGCTCGAGAAGCCTGATGTTAGAAGAGAGATTGTAATTCATACTGAGTGCTGTGAACTGGAGCGTATCAAAGTGACAGTGACTGACTATGGCCCTGGCATTAGTGAAAAAGCCGCAGATAGCCTATTTAATCCATTTTTCACCACAAAAAGCACTGGCATGGGGATGGGCTTATCGATTTGCCAAACTATAATTCGTGCCCACGGCGGCGAATTGGGCTATCTTTCGGATCGACATGGCGGAGCCAGTTTCTACTTTATTTTACCTACATCAATTGAAACCGAATGAAGTCTAATTCTGTACAAACAGTGACTATTGTTGATGACGATGAGGCCGTCCGCGATTCAATCGCGATGCTGATTCGGTCAATTGGGCTTGCCGCTAAATCGTTCGATTCTGGAGTGGCATTTCTCCAGCAGTATGACCCGGCCGAAATGGGCTGCCTAATTCTGGATATTCGTATGCCGGTGATGGGTGGGCTCGAAGTGCAGGAGGAGCTATTGCTGCGCAATTCCACTCTTCCAATCATCTTTATATCGGGGCATGGTGATATTCCCATGGCAGTAAAGGCTGTCAAGAAGGGCGCCATAGATTTTATCTCGAAACCTTTTCGAGAGCAGGAATTGTTGGATTGCGTGCAACGCGCGCTGATAATTAACGATGAGCTAAAAGATCGTGTCTCAGATCAGTTAGCTGTGACTGAAAATTTGGTAAAACTGTCTCCCCGTGAAAAAGAAGTCATGAACTTAATGATTGAAGGCAGTGCCAATAAAGTGATAGCAATAGATTTAGGCATTAGTCAGCGTACGGTTGAGGTACATCGCGCGCATGTGATGGAGAAGACGGGTGCCCGCTCGCTTGCTCAATTGGTAAAAATGATAGCCTCCCTGCCAGACTGAATCTGCTTTCTCACTCTCAGTTATCAATACTCTACTTCGGTAGACATTGACTCATATCAACACCAGAAATCCCCAAGGTCGTAGCATCTAATGACAGAAGCGCCGAGAATTTTTATCGTTTTGAATTAAGTCCTCTGCGCATTTATAGTATTTCTCGGGCAGTAGACTGATAAAACATGAACAGTATATATATCTTATCTAGTGACACACCTCTACTGGAGTCACTCAATACATTATTCAGTCGGGCTGGTTTTGTTGTTACTCTTTTTCTAGAACCACAAAGTCTGTTGGAGAGATTGGTTGAAGAACAACCAAACTGTATTTTAGCTGAAGGCCTGTCTCTTAAGACTGCAAATAAATTACTTATTGAGAATATACACGACAAGGCTCCGAATCTGCCTATTGTTATGGTTGCGGCAGGGGATGACATATCGGTTGCGGTAGAAGCTATTCGAAACGGTGCCATTGATTTTGTTCAAAAGCCAATTATCGACAGGGTATTGATTGAATGTGTAAAAAAAGTAATCTTGAAGCCTGACAAATCTATGAGAAGCTGGCGGCCCATCGATCCTAGTTGAGCTGCATAGGCAGCACTGGTTCGACCCGCCAATATCATCACCAACATTGAAGCGCTCATTTCACGGGTTACATCTATACCCACCAGGTCGACTAAATAAATCTGAGCCCCCTTTGGCTTTTTGAGCTTGCGGTGCTGGACTTGATAACCTTTTCAGACGAGCGCAGCGCTAAGATGTACTCAGCAGAAAAAATGGATGTGTCTACAGAAGTAATGCCTCAGATTATTCATTAGCAAAGCATTGTGATTGACGCCTATGCTTACATTGCCGCTGTTACTGAACTGCTAGGGCCAGCCACCGTTAAGCAAATGGTGGATAATATAGATTTCATGGTTTCTTGCATTGGTACAGATCATGTTCGCATTGGCAGTGATTTTAATCATGGCGGCGGTGTTGAAAAGGCAAGTAGAAAAAGGCTGGTAAACAGATCTCGGATATCTGGCACGGGGTTTCTCCTTGCAATTTTCTCTGATTGAGTAGCATACACCGATTAGTGAAGATGCCTAGCCACCCAGCTCACAGTTTCTGGCCTAGGGGACACTACAAAGAATCTCAATAGGAATAAAAGTAGACTGTCGTCACCAGCTATCTTTTTTTCTTCCAGTCCCCAGTACTTGCCCGCCGCTATAAAAAACTACTGTAGCACGACAAAATTGCTGCTAGTGCTAAGATCATCGCTTCTGACTAAATAGTCAACTACTACGAAGGAGGCGTCTACTTTGCCACGGCGAAGTACCGGTCGGAAGCTTAGGGCTTTCATGCGGCTGGTGGTGCTTCGCAAATCAAAGCCGTTAATCTCGCCGTCGTCAATAATATTGATCTGTTTGCTGGTAACGAAACTTTTAACTCGGTAGCCACCGGTATGAACTGTTTTTCTTTGACTTGGTTCTAGCATTATTTTAGCTCTCACTGCATCCCAACTGCGACCTATTTCGTTTTCCGTCCCAAAGCCCATGACGTGGTTGCCGTATCCCGGCAGGTTTTGATTGAGCTCTGCCACCTGCACGCTCGAGGCGGTTGCTACGTTAATAGGCGAGGTCGCTGAATTTTGATGCTGAAAATCCAGCTGCAAGCTCATCGTTGGTAAAATTCGGTTTGAGGCAAACAGCTGGTCAATGTCGTGTATGGGAGCATCGGTATTGACGAACTGAGCGTAGATCCTTTCGTAATCTGTGCTGATGTCTGCAGAGCGATCGAACACGGCGTTCCAATCGGTAATGGATAGTTCAGAAAATGCTAAGGATACAGGGTTTTCCGCTAGGGCCTTAATCATCAGAAGTTTATCCAAACCAGCCTTGTACCTTTTTTCGATTGCCTCTCTGCGAGTCTCCACCAAGTTCGAACCTTGGCTAGGCAACCGCAGCCGATAACTGGTGCTGCCTCCGGCAATAATTGCTGTGGTCTCAAGAAAGTACTGATTCGCTAAAGAATGCAGCAGCTGTGGATAAAGCGCGGTTTTCGTAAGCCCCGCCTTCTGAGCAAGAACAACCATGGATTCGTGAAGAATTGTGCCGTTGATAATATGCAGCGCCAGCCGGTCTTCGGTGTCCTCTCTTACTGCTAGCAACCGAACATTCGACGCCCACTGTAGCTCTTTAATCGTCTTAGCTGGGACAAAATTGGCATGAGCTGACACAAGGGAGACTAAATTAATCAAGTTCTTCTCTACCGCATTCCAATCCGATTCCGTAGCGTTAATCTCAATCAGCAGCTTCTGCAGCGGGAGTTGCTCAGAGGAATACAAGCCGTTACTAATTCGGCTGTTGCGGATGGCGTTGTTCACAGACGCTTTAGCGTCTTCCAATCGAAAAGCAGATAGCTGCATTTGCGCTAATTGTGAGTAGGGCTCAATAAGGGTCTGGCTATAGCTGCCATGCTCTTGCAGCAAATGCTCAATCAATGCCTGCGATTGCTGCAGGTCCTTATATTGATTATCACCATCTGCCGCGCGACTGTGACTGGCGCCGGCCAAAAAATGAACAGCAACTACAAAAAATAGTACAACGCGATAGGGAGTTTCTGACACACGTGACAACATAAAAGCCTCGCAACTTTGTTAACAATGAAATTTCGGTTTTTCAACTGCGCTACATTGTTATGGTTGCGATGACTTTGTGGTCATTGTCTTTTGAGGTAGCAGGCCCGTTTGGTAGGACAGGCTTTCTTTCGTTGATCCAGCCTGATTGGGCTGTTCTTACTCTCACAAAAATACATGCACAAGATATGCCAGTGTTTTGAAACAATACGCGATAGCTTGCCGGATGGCTTAGTGGCGGACTTTTCTGAAGGTTAGATAGTAAATCTGCGGCCAAAAATAAGAGACTGTTGAGTGGTACTGCACTTAATTTAGCGGGGTCGCACTGTTTTAGGGCGAGCGTGATTTTTAGGGGACACTCATAATTTAATAACTTAAGAGGACTTACTTTTGGGTTTAGTGCCCTGCATTTTTTTCTTGTTTCAGAT
>JBLGBD010000091.1:0-12833 GCA_047617585.1 Pseudohongiellaceae bacterium
GTACATAATCTTAGCTTGGTTTTCATTTGCTTCCCTCCGCGTCCGTCGCGGTATTCCATTACAATTCAGTGAGTGGGACCTGAATTTTCATCCATGCCCCATCGACTAATTTAACATAAACTACCCCACGTCTTAGATCAAGACACATGCTGTCATTGATTCAACAGCTACATAAGGTGTTGCCATTATCTAAAACTGACTATTAATCAAGCCTGAATGAGAACATGAGTCCAAGCTTGGCGCCATGAATAAACTACAACAGTTCGTGCCACCACTGTATCTTGCAATTAAACCACTGCCGGTCTTTTTATGACACTTTTTGTCAGTAGTTACATTTTATTGACCCGATGTCAGCCCAGCGCGCAATTTGTGCTTTTTCCCAAAATAAATAGAAATACTATTATTATCAGTGATTTATAGGGTTTTTCAAACCTTGGCATGATAGTTGGTTACTATTAAAACATCCGCTGCACTACACAGGTGAGGCGTAAAATTCAAACTAACGCACTAACCTTTGGAGATAGACCATGATCAAGCAAACTATGAAGAAGCAAGATGGTTTCACACTAATCGAATTAATGATCGTGGTAGCGATCATCGGTATTCTAGCGGCGGTTGCCCTTCCGGCTTACCAAAACTACACCAACCGCGCTACTTTCTCTGAGTTAGTATTGGCTACTACTCCTGTTAAAACGGCATTAGAGCTCACTGCGCAAACACGCGGCGTTGCAGTAACAACACTTAACGGCGCTAGCAATGGCATTCCAGCTGACGTTACTCGTGCTGCTGCAGTACACGGTATTACTACAGCTTTGGGTGTAGTAACTGCGACATGGAGAAGTGACGCTACAGCTCTTGCCACCGCAAACACTAACGCTGGCGAAAGCATCACTCTAACGCCAACCCAAGCTGTTGTAGGTGGACCGATCACTTGGGCAGTGGGCGGAAGCTGCTTAGCAGCTAACCTGTGCTAATTAGGTAAATCCTTTAGCTGAGTGGCCGCTAGTTTTGCGACTAACGGCCACTCATTCAAGGCCTCTAAGAGCACAACTTGATACTCTATTTAAAGCTAGCTCTCTGAAACACTCCAACCAGTAAACCCTGCTTTAGTTAATACTGCAGTTTCCCCTAGATTCAATTGATGGCCCACTACTGCCAAAACTGATTGCCAGACAAAAAAATTACAATAAAACATCGACGTTAGGAAAGAGGCAATCACATGAATAATCAATCAAACCGAGGCTTCACCTTAATAGAACTGATGATTACTATCGCCATCATAGGCATATTGGCCGCGGTAGCGCTCCCTGCGTATCAGAACTACACTCGCCGCGCCTCATTTTCTGAGCTAATTTCAGCCGTTTCAAGTCTTAAGACCCCTATCGAATTTCGTGTTCAAACCCGAACTACCACAGCTATTGCGCTCACTGGTATTTCAACCGGTACTACCGGCATGCCTGCAGCGGCGGCAGTGACAGCCAACGACCATGGAGTTTCGGTCACAGACGGTGTGATCACAGGGGTTTGGAAAACCGACACCAGCTTGCTCGATGGCGTTACCTACATTCTGACCCCTTCTGCCAATGGTGCTGGCGGTCTGAGGTGGACCATTTCCGGTACCTGCCAGACTCAAGAGCTGTGCTAATTTAGACGCCACATCCTCAGCAAGCCTGGCTTCCTTAGATGCCACAGGTCTAAGCTTAATAGCTGCTCAACTTAGAAACCTCACTTCACCTCATTTCTGCGCGAACTCGCCATGCCTTGGCTATACTTAAAATCAGAGCAAATCTTTCATTAACAACCTTACTTAGACAGCAACTATGCCAGTTCAAATGGGAGGCCTAGCCAGACGGCTAGTCTCTGACAATCTTTTAAAAGAATCAGACGCTATCGCTGCCCTTGGACTCGCTGCCAAGGGCAAGCTGCCTTTTGTCAGTCAATTGGTAACATCCAGCCTTGTTGACAGCCGCGCGATCGCCATTGCCGCCGCCGAAGAGTTTGGCGTGCCCCTGCTGGATCTTGATGCCTTCGATTTTGACCACCGCCCAGATGGGCTGGTGGACATCAAGCTCATTAAAAAACACAATGTGCTACCACTTTATCGCCGGGCAAACCGCTTGTTTCTCGCAGTTTCTGACCCAGGAGATATAGCTGCATTTGATGAAATAAAATTTCATACCGGCATTAATAATGATGTTGTTGTCGTTGAAGAAACTAAGCTCGCCAAGGCTATTAATGATTTCATTAATCAGCTGGAGGCAAGCGAAGCCTCTGTGGGGGAAATCGACGCTATTGGGCTCGATGACCTTGATATCCAGCCACAGCGGGAAGAAGCAGCTATCGATGAGCCCTCCGCCGCTGATGAAACTCCCATTGTGCGTTTTGTCAACAAAGTGCTGTTAGATGCGATCCGCACAGGCGCATCGGATATTCACATAGAGCCCTACGAAAAGATCTACCGCATCCGCTTCAGAACTGACGGCATTCTGCATGAAGTAACCCGGCCCCCTATTAATATTGCCACTCGCATTGCCTCGCGGATAAAAATTATGTCGCAAATGGATATCTCTGAAAAGCGGCTGCCCCAAGACGGCCGTATTAAAATGAAGATTTCCAAGAGCCGCTCAATCGATTTCCGCGTCAACTCTCTGCCCACGTTATGGGGCGAGAAAATAGTTATGCGAATTCTTGACCCATCCAGTGCCCAGATGGGTATCGATGCGCTTGGTTATGAACCCGACCAAAAAGCATTTTTTATGAAGGCTCTGCACCTTCATCAGGGCCTAATTTTAGTTACCGGCCCAACCGGCAGCGGCAAAACCGTGTCGCTGTATACTGGCCTCAATATTCTTAACACCCCCGAACGCAATATCTCCACTGCCGAGGATCCAGTCGAGATCAATTTGGAGGGTATAAACCAGGTGCCGGTTAACAACAAAATAGGGCTCGATTTTTCCGCAGCATTGAGGGCATTTCTAAGACAAGATCCAGATGTAGTGATGGTTGGGGAAATCAGAGACAAAGAGACTGCTGAGATCGCCATTAAAGCCTCTCAAACCGGTCACATGGTGCTTTCAACCCTGCACACCAATAGCGCCCCAGAAACCTTAACTAGACTACGTAACATGGGCATACCGGCATTCAATCTTGCCACCTCAGTTAGCCTAATAATTGCCCAGCGTCTAGCGCGCAGGCTTTGCTGCCACTGCAAAGAGAGTACAGAGGTGCCTGAGAAAGTACTGCTAGATGCTGGCTTCCAAAAGGCAGCCCTAGCTGATTTGACCCTCTTTAAAGCTGTTGGCTGCGAGCATTGTAAAGAAGGCTATAAGGGCCGTGTCGGGATTTATGAAGTAGTTCCCATTACTGATGCCATGGCTCGCATTATAATGAACGACGGTAATTCGATAGAGATCGCAGATCAAGCTCAAAAAGAGGGGTTTAACAACCTGCGTCAATCGGCTTTAATCAAGGTGGGTCAAGGACTTACAAGCCTCGACGAAGCCAACAGGTTAACCTAATCAAATTGATACAAGCCCCTATTGACCATGCTATCCTGCGTTAATTGGCTGAGCTTTTCTAACTAATTATCTTTCGCGTGCATGTACGCTTAACACTTATTGATTCGAGGTATGCAATGGCAGCTGATCTTTCTAAAAGTGTCTATCTTTGGCAAGGCTTAGACAAAAATGGCAACAAAGCTAAAGGTGAAATACCCGGCACTAGTCAAGCTCTGGTAAAGGCTCAACTCAGAAAACAAGGGGTCAACCCAACTCGAGTCAAGAAAAAATCCAAAGATATGTTCGGCCCCAAGAAGCAGGCGATTAAGCCTAGTGACATTGCGGTGTTTACCCGGCAGCTTGCAACCATGATGAAAGCCGGCATTCCGCTGGTTCAATCATTTGAGATTGTTGGCGAGAGTTTAGAAAACCCTTCTATGCGAGCGTTGGTTTTGACCATTCGAGACGACGTGTCGGCCGGTAATAATTTTGCCGACTGTATACGCAAGCACCCCCGCTACTTTGATGATCTATTTTGCAACCTCGTCGAGGCTGGCGAATCATCCGGCGCTTTAGAATCTATGCTGGAGCGCTTAGCAACCTACAAAGAAAAGTCGGAAGCCTTAAAAGCAAAGATTAAAAAGGCCATGAGCTATCCAATCGCCGTTGTCAGCGTGGCATTAATTGTAACCGGTATTCTGCTTATAAAAGTGGTGCCTCAGTTTGCGGAAACCTTCTCCAGTTTTGGCGCTGAACTACCAGCGTTCACCCAATTTGTGATGGGCTTGTCTGATCTAGCTATCGCACATTGGTGGAAAGTCGTTATTGTGGCTATCGGTGGGTCGTTTGCATTTAAAGAGGCTAAACTCAAATACAAGCCTTTTGCCAATTTAGTCGATAGAATCTCGCTCAAACTGCCTATCGTTGGCCCTATCATGACCTCATCGTGCTACGCCCGTTTTACGCGAACTCTATCAACCACCTTCAGCGCCGGCGTGCCGTTAGTCGATGCCTTAGATTCGGTAGCCGGAGCCACGGGTAACATTGTTTACTCGATTGCCACCAAACGCATAAAAGATGACGTGACCACAGGGCAACAATTGGCGTTTGCGATTAAGAACACCACCATATTCCCAACCATGATTGTACAAATGGTGGGTATTGGAGAAGAATCAGGCGCGCTAGACAGCATGTTAGATAAATGTGCCGTGTTTTATGAAGCTGAAGTAGACAATGCGGTTGATGGTTTAACGGCGCTTATGGAACCGTTGATTATGGCCGTATTAGGCGTGCTAGTTGGTGGCTTGATGATTGCCATGTATATGCCTATCTTCCAAATTGGCGCGGTAGTTTAACGGTGGTTTAACTACTAGAGACCCATGAGAATTTTAGAACTTATCCAGGCCAGCCCATTCCTGCTGATAGCCCTTTCGAGCGTGTTGGGGCTACTGGTTGGTAGCTTTTTAAACGTAGTGGTTTATCGACTACCCATCATGCTGCAGCGTGATTGGCGGGCTCAGTGCCATGAGTTTCTCGAGATCGAAAACACCTCTCCAGACACCAACCCATCTACTGCAAAATTCAAAACCTTTAACCTGCAGAAGCCAGATTCCCATTGCCCGGCGTGTAATCACAAAATTAGAGCCTGGGAAAACATTCCAGTAATAAGCTATGCGGCCCTAAGGGGAAAATGCTCGAGCTGCAAAACTAAAATATCTCTGCGCTATCCGTCCGTGGAGCTAGCCACTGGCGTGCTTTCAGGGCTTATAGCAGCGACTTACGGGCCGACTCTACTGACCTTAGCACTTTTGGTTTTTACCTGGGGCCTAATTTCACTGACCTTAATCGATTTCGACCATCAGCTGCTCCCCGACGACATCACCATCCCCCTGCTGTGGCTTGGCCTGCTAGTCAACACGCTTGATTTAGGGATGGGTATCTCCCTTTATGATGCCGTATTAGGGGCTATCCTAGGCTACTTAGTGCTGTGGGGATTTTACTGGGCATTCAAGCTGGCCACTGGCAAAGAAGGCATGGGTTACGGTGATTTTAAATTGCTAGCCGCATTAGGTGCTTGGATGGGGTGGCAAAGCCTGCTGCCAATAATCATCCTCTCCTCGCTGGTTGGTGCTGTTTTTGGGCTTGGCATGATACTGCTGCTTGGCCGCGACAAATCCATACCCATGCCATTTGGGCCCTATCTAGCTGGAGCAGGTTTTCTAATGCTGATCTGGGGGCCACAACTTATCGCGCTCTATCGCAGTAATTTTTTGGGCTAATTGCAATGTTGGTTATTGGTCTTACAGGCGGTATTGGCAGCGGCAAGACTACAGTTGCTGAGGAGTTCGCCAACCTCGGCGCTAGCCTAATCGATGCAGACCTGTTGGCCAGAGAAGTGGTCGAGCCCGAGACCCCAGCTTTGGCGGCCATAGCACAACGTTTTGGGCCGGCTATTTTAGATAGCAATGGTTTTCTTAACCGCTCTGAACTCAGACAAATTGTCTTTGCCAACCAAGACCACAAAGTCTGGCTTGAGCAGTTACTGCACCCGTTAATTCGCCAACTTATGTTGTCTAGAATCCAATCGGCAGACTCGCCCTACTGCATCCTTGTTTCACCGTTGCTGCTGGAAACCGATCAGTCTGCTTTGGTGCAGCGAGTTTTAGTAGTTGATGTCGCTCCTCAGACTCAGCTGCAGAGAACCCTGCAACGTGATAGCAGTAGTGTCGAAACAATCAAGGCGATCATGGCGGCTCAGATAAGCCGCGAGGCACGCCTAGAAAAGGCAGACGACGTCATCACCAATGATGGCAGCACTGATGAGCTTAAAGCCAAAATATTAAGCCTTCACTATAAGTATCTTGAATTAAGCGGAAAACACGATGCCTGAAAATACAACGCGCACTGTCATGTGCCCAACCTGCGAAAAGCCAGTTGCTTGGATCGAGGACAATAAGTTCAGGCCGTTTTGCTGCGAACGCTGCAAGTTAATCGATTTCGGTGGCTGGGCCACTGAAAAGCATACCATTGCTGGAGAGCCTGTGTTCGACCCTGAAGACAATGAGGACAACCTTCAATAGTGGTCAAGGCGTGCCAATCTAAAGCGGCGTGCCTTGAATGTCGGGCATCCGCATCCAATAGAATTTGCTGCTGGGATCGTTGATATCATTTTGCAAGAAAATATACAGCAGGCCACCATCTTTAGACGGCCGTATCTTACGAATACTCTCCCCTTCCAAAAGCCCTAGCTCGAAATCTTCGAGTATCAGGTGAGTAGATGCATCGAAAAAGTACAGCCTGGTATTGTCTGTGGCGATGAGCAAAGTGCCAGTACTGTCAAAAGTCGCACTCACCGGCTCACTGCCTAAAAACCATACGCCATCAGAGTTGAAGTAATCATCGGGAGCCATATCCACGATGCTAAATTCTGGCCCAGCACGGTTACCGTTCGGACACGTATAGGCGAGTCTATTGCCGTTAGGAGAGATGTTGAAATCGGTACAGCCACTGCCTACTGCAATGTCGGTGCCTTGAATAAAACTTAGTACATTTTGCGCCGGATCAAAATTGAAGGTGGCTAGATTGGACTCGGTAGCTAAAAATACGTGGTCTCTAACCGGGTCATATTCTATTCGAATAGGCTCCAGCAAAGGCCGTGGGTTTTCTAAAAATGCGGCGTCGCTCCCGCGCATAAGTCCCAACCACAAACCCGTATCGGTAAAGGGGATTTGGTTCTCTGGATTTTCCTTGACGCTGTCAAACATTATGGTAAACACATTGCCGTCTTCACCCAATGCAATATCTCGCAGCGCCCAAGAATATCCAAACCGCGCAAACTCGTTTTCGAAGGTAAATGCTACGCGATTGCTTGTGATGCGTCCGGTGTTCAAGTCCAACCGGTACAGGCGTTCAGTTTCCGGGTGAACCGTCATGTACACGATTCCACGTTCCTCATCTAGAGTAAACTGATCCGGGTTTTGAGAGAACGAGTAAGTGTTCCCAGTCTCTCCAGAGATTAGATTTCTCTCTACAACTCGATTACGAGTGGAATCACCAATCAATACCCAGCCATGGCACAAAGGTATAAAATCCTGAGATGACTCAGTAATAATGCCACCACCTAGCGCGGAAATCGTGGCGTCGGAAGGCCCCGACTGAACGGCGCCTATACTTAGGGTTTCAAATACTAGCGGGTCGCTGCCGTCTATCAACTCCAGCCGCACAGCCACTTGGTCGCCGTTAAAGTTAACACTTGGGGCATCTAAAATGCCCGAGTTTAATGAGTAGGATGACGCCCCTTGGACAACCAAGGTGGACTCAGGCTGCGAAAACTCGCTGCAGTTAAACAGCTCGGGCCCAGACCGTGCAGGGGGTGCAACACCCGTTTCAGAAATGATGGCCTCAGTTAACTGGAACAATAAATTATTGGGATCAATCAGCTTAAACTGCGCCTGCACCTGACCGAGATTTGGCACATCAATATCCGGAACAGCGAGTGAGAAGCCGTCAAACCGGGTAACGTCCGGTGGCAAAGTCGGCGCTGGGCCTGGCACAAATTCTAGCAATGCACGGCTAGGGAAAAATTTAACTCCTGTCCATCGAGGGAAAATAGTTGGCGAAAGTGCACTCGGTGCAACAGAGCTTTTGACCCTAAACCCGGCATAACGGGAAGACCCCAATATCGCATTGACGATGCCGGTAACATCTATACGCACCTCGGTAAGACCAATGGCGTTAAGCGCCGCTATCGGCGTGAAAAAGCCTACAGAATAATCGGTAAATTCGATTACACCGTTATCTGCAAAGCCAAAAATCTCGATAGGAGCGGCACGATTTTGAGGAAACACCTGTTCAATTGGTAGTATTAGGGTCGCAGCCGTAACCGAAGTTGCGGTGTTAAAATCAAACACAAACGCCGCTGCATCTATAAATCCAGCACCCGTAGTGGCCCAACCGCCGGAGCTGACGTAGCTCGCATTAGTTGTTACTGCAGTTGGAGCCGACGAAGGGGTTTCAGGATTGTCCGGGTCAGCAACCACCGCAGCCGCCGTTAACTCAACCAGAACAGCGTGATCCACCAAGGGCGCAATGTCTGCGTGCACGGAACCAACAAATAGCCCTGCACTCACGCCGAGTAGAATAAAATACCTGCCAACCAGTTTTACTGTATCCATATGTTTTGTCGTCGCCACAAGCCAAATTAACCTTAATGCCCGAAGGCTAATTTCCCTATTTTCAACAAGTTAGAAACAATCTCAGTGAACCCGATCACATAATCAGTAAAGAATGATGAGGCTACAGAATTTTCCTTATCAATCGGGTGTATCTGCCCGTTGGTCGAATACTTTATCACAAACCATCAGATTTTTTCATTTTTCTAATTATTCTAAACTTATCTATATCAGTTACTTGCCAGCCTCTTTAGACTTTATTTATCAAAAGAGTAGCTTATCCAGCTCAGATTATTGAGGATTTATAAAATACCCACGCACCAACTAGCGATAGCCACTAATACCTGCAATGCCGTATGCGCCATAAGCCAATGCCTGCGCAATGTCGCTCCTGACAAGCCCACCCAGAGCATAGACAGGCAGAGACACTGAACCGGCTAACTCTCGAAACCCTTCCCAGCCCAGAGATACAGAGCCACCATAGCGCTCAACAGGCTTCACAGGCGATAGAAAGACGAAATCTGCGCCCAATTCCTGCGCTTTATTCAACTCGGCTAAAGAGTGACACGATGCGCTAAAGTATCGTTCATCGCCACAGGGGCGATGAGTTAAGGCCATTAGGCGACTTGCGCTAGCATGTATCCCGCCGGTGTCCCCCTGCCCCGCGGCCCGTGTCGAATCCATGCTCGAGAAAACAGCTAGGCCCCTATCTGAGCATAGCTCAGTCGCGGCCCGATACCATTGGGAAAACGTATCAGCGTTAAGTTGAGGTTGGCGAAAATAGGCTACATCGAACTTTTGCTCGGCCCAGCTAGTAAGCAGTTCTAGCAGCTCGCTAAGAGACTCAGCTTGTGGGGTTATAGGAATCTCTTTAGGCAATTGCAACAGGCGCACGATGTCTTTATTAGCCGCTGGAAACTCATTGAAGCTAAGCTCTTTGGCAGCCTTCCACTGCACTGCTTGGCCTTCTCTTCCGGTTGGCGAGCCAGTAAATTGAGTAACTCTCCAGACATCTAACAGCACTTCCCTGTCGCTGTACTGAAAGCGTATTTTTTTAAAGGGAAAATACTCGGTAGGGGTAATACCTAGCTCTTCTTGAAACTCTCTGCACAGGGCGCCTTTGACATCTTCGCCAGGGTCAACCTTGCCTCCGGGAAATTCCCATAACCCACCTTGATGCAGGCTAGGGTCACGAAACGAAATCAGCACCTCTCCCGCAGGGTTTTGTACCACCCCGACCACCACATGAAGTGGATTAACTACGCTCAACGTCAGGATCTATAGTCCGCATTGATGCGAACATACTCATTAGATAGATCGCAGGTCCACACAGTTTCCGCAAAATCGCCGCGCCCAATATCTATAGCCACGTCGATTTCTAGCTTGTCCATTTCCACCTGGCCCGCACTTTCAGTGTAGCCACTGTGCAAGGCCCCAGCTTGTATCAAACAAGTGTCACCCAAGTGAAGAGACACTTTCGCTATGTCAAAATCAGCCAGCCCAGAGCGGCCTATAGCTGCCAAAATGCGGCCCCAATTCGGATCAGAGGCGAACATCGCGGTCTTCACTAAGGGAGATTCAGCGACCGCGTAGGCAACGGCCAAACACTCATCGCTGGACCTACCACCTTGGATTGTTAGCGTAATAAATTTCGTTGCGCCCTCGGCATCTTTTATTAGACCCGTAGCTAATTCTACAAAAAGGTGCTCCAACTGCAGTAAAAACTCAGCGTAATTGGGGCCATCCGCGGTAACTTTGACGCCAGATTTTCCAGTGGCTGCTAACATACAGCAGTCATTGGTTGAGGTATCACCGTCGACTGTCAGGCGATTAAAGGATCTATTTACGCAGCACTTAAGAAGACTCTGTAGCAAACCCTTGTCTATTTTCGCATCGGTTGCGACATAGGCTAGCATAGTTGCCATATTAGGTTTGAGCATGCCCGCCCCTTTAGCGATGCCGGTGATAGTCACTGGCTTACCCTCGAGCTCAAACCGCACAGAATGCGTTTTAGGCCGAGTGTCGGTAGTCATTATCCCGCGAGCTGCAGCTAGCCAATTGACGTCAGATAAAGCTGCAATCGCCGCAGGCAGCGCCTGCAAAATTTTAGCCGCGGGCAGACGCTCACCGATAACCCCCGTTGAGAATGGAAGTACTGAAGTAACTTCAACTCCAGTGAGTTCGGCAAGCGCGTCACAGCAAGCCAAAGCATCTTGCTCACCCACAGCTCCAGTGCCGGCGTTAGCATTGCCGGTGTTGATCAAAAAATAGCGCGCAGCACCTTGCTGCTCATGCCGTTTTGCAATGTGTACAGGTGCAGCGCAGAATGCATTTTGGGTATACACTCCAGCCACTGTCGATTCAACGTCCAGCTCAATGAGCACCAGATCCAGTCTATTTGCATAGCGAATATGGCTTTCAACCGCGCTCAGCCTCACCCCCGGCACTGGATGTAGCGTTCCAGAAAAAGCTTCGCCAACTGCCATAGACGGTTACCCTATTTTACCGTGGCAGGTTTTGTATTTCTTGCCGGAACCACATGGACAAGGGTCGTTTCGACCAACCTTAGGCATGTCTCGCACAAAAGGCGCAGCAGCAGAACCCTGCTCTTGTGGCGCCGACTCTGTTTGGGTAAGTGCCGACGTGGATTGATGCTGAAAATCAACTTTGGCTCGCGCTTTCTCAGCCTCGCGCTGCCGCTCAATCGCATCAGCGGAGTCTTGTTGGCGAATTTTTACGTGGCTGAGCACTTTAATCACTTCTTGCTGAAGGCTCATCATCAAATCTGAGAACAGCGCAAATGCTTCCCGCTTATACTCCTGTCTAGGATTTTTACCGCCGTAGGATCGCAAGAAAATACCTTGGCGCAAATGATCCATTGTTGCCAAATGGTCTTTCCACAGCCCGTCTAAAATCTGCAGAGTAATTTGCTTTTCGAACAGCCGCATCTTGTCACCAACAGCCACACTTTTTTCTTCATACTGGGCTGTTAGCATCTCGTTAATCTTTGTTTTTATTTGCTCTTCATAAAGCTTATCATCCGCATCTAGCCATTCTTGAACGCTTGGGGTGCTCCCAAATTGAGTTTCTATAGCCTGCTCAAGGCCCACGATATCCCATTGCTCAGGTATGGATTGCGGCGGAATGTGATCGTCAACTAGCTGCTCTATAACTTCGTTGCGCATATCGGTTAACAGCTCTGACACATCGTCACTGGCCATAAGCTCATTTCGCTGTCTATAGATGATGGTCCGCTGATCGTTAGCAACATTGTCGTATTCAAGTAACTGCTTGCGAATGTCAAAATTGCGGCCCTCAACTTTGCGCTGGGCCTTTTCTATAGACCTGGTAACCATGCTGTGCTCTATGGCTTCGCCGCGCTCCATGCCCAATTTACGCATAAAGTTTTTAACACCGTCGGTGGCAAATATTCGCAACAAATTATCTTCCATTGACAGATAAAATCTTGAGTAACCGGCATCGCCTTGGCGCCCCGCTCTTCCTCTAAGTTGATTATCTATCCGGCGAGATTCGTGGCGCTCGGTACCTATTATGTGCAGGCCGCCAGCGCTTAGCACCTGATCGTGCCGCTTCTGCCATTGCTCCTTCACAGCGCTAATTTGAGCCTCGGAAGGGGTATCTAACGAAGCTACTTCCACTTCCCAGTTTCCGCCGAGCACAATATCAGTACCGCGACCAGCCATATTGGTCGCAATAGTTACTGCACCAGGCTTGCCCGCTTGGGCGATTATTTCTGCTTCTTTCTCGTGAAACTTAGCATTCAATACTTCGTGCTTCACTTTTTGTTTGTTTAAGTAGTTTGAAAGTATCTCTGAAGTATCGATAGACGCCGTACCCACGAGAACCGGCGCTCCATTGGCACTTATTTCTTTAATGTCTTTAACGATAGCCTCGAATTTTTCTTCCATGGAAAGAAAAATCAAGTCATTCGCATCAACTCGAACCATCGGCTGGTTAGTGGGAATTACCACCACATCTAGGCCATAAATTTGGTTAAACTCAAAAGCCTCAGTATCGGCTGTACCCGTCATTCCAGATAAATTGTTGTAAAGCCGAAAGTAATTTTGAAAGGTTGTTGAGGCCAAGGTTTGGCTTTCGGATTGAATCTCAAGCTTTTCTTTCGCTTCCAACGCTTGGTGCAGGC
>JBLGBD010000092.1:0-12650 GCA_047617585.1 Pseudohongiellaceae bacterium
ACTCGAGCGAGAAGGTACTTCGACTTCCAATTTAGAGGCGGAGCAAGCTGAAAATCTAGAGTTAGGCTTAAGGTATACGTCGAGTAACTTGAATGCGAGTGCTGTGCTTTTCCAGAACGAATTTAACAACAGGTTGGAATTTTTTGGTCAACAATTAGCAGGTAATATCCCAGATTACACTATTGGTCTTGCAGGGCGTTTTGACAACGTAGGTGGTATCGATTCCTCAGGTTTGGAATTGGCCGTCAACTATGAGTTTAACGACAACTGGTCGGTGTACGGGTCATACACAGATACCGATGCTACCTATGTTGGAACAGGTCTTGGTGCTGCAGCGGATGCATCTGTTGGAGTTGTTCCAGGAAGGCAAGTTGTGAATACGCCGGATAACATGTGGGTGCTGTCGCTAGACTGGAGCCGTAATACGTATTTCGCTGGCCTTTCGACCAAGTATGTTGGCGATCGCTTTATCGATCGGGCAAACACGTTACCAACAGACGCTTATACTGTTTCTGATTTGTATCTAGGCGTTGACGGTGAAGCAGTGAGTGATTTCCTACAAGGATTTGAGTTTAGAATTGTGGTAAATAACCTATTCGATGAATCGTATCTTGGTGGAATCTCTGGCTTCGGTGCATGGATTGGCGCGCCGAGGACGGCATCCTTTGCGATGACTGTTGATTTCTAAGGAAACTCGTTACACTGTATATACGTTGACCTTGCGCACTAAGGGATTAGTGCGCACGGGCGACGTCGTTGGTGATCTGACCCTATTTTTTTTGGTAATCAATAATGAAACAAAGTAGCCAATTTTTACGAGCGATCTTAGCTGTCTGGTTAACAGTAGTTGGCGGTTTAGTCTTCGCGGCTGAGAATTTAGTTCTTGTGACCCTAGACGGGCTACGATGGCAGGAGTTGTTCGCTGGGTTAGACCCACAATTGACAGCCAGCGATGAATACACTGCTCAACGAGAGACGATTCTAGAACGTTTTGGTTCCGACACAGGCAAAGAGAGCGCCCGTAAAATATTCCCGTTTCTATATACTGTTATGTTTGAGCAGGGTAGTTATGTCGGAGACCGGAATCGAAATTCTTGCGCCCAAGTTGCCAACGACTGGTATTTTTCTTACCCAGGTTACTCTGAAATACTGACCGGCATCGTAAATCCGACTATTAACTCCAACGCCAAGAAGCCTAACCCGGAACAAAGCTTTTTGGAATTGCTTGACAGCATCCCTGGCTTTGAAGGAAGGACCGCAGCGTTTGCATCATGGGATGTATTCCCGTTTATTTTTAATGTTGGTCGCAGCAGTTTGCACGTGAATGCGTTTGCCGCGGAGAAGAACCCCCAATCAGATTTTGAACGGCAGCTCAATACCCTATATCGCGATACACCACCGCCATGGCCAACGGTGCGCAATGACTCATTTACTCATCATTACGCGCTGTCTTATTTTGAACGGGAACTGCCGAAAGTGCTTTATGTTAGTTATGGTGAGGCTGACGATTTTGCTCACGATGGAAAATACGATGAGTATGTTTTTGCTGCCAATCGCACTGATCGATTTATTGGCGAGCTTTGGGAGTTAATCCAAGCGACTCCAAGTCACAGAGACAACACTATTCTGTTCGTCGCTGTCGATCATGGCCGAGGGTCTGATCCAATCGAAACCTGGCAACATCATGCAAGCAAAACTTCTGTGTCTGGTTACATGTCTTCTCTATCGCAATACGAAAATGGCATTGAAGGCTCGGAGGCTGTATGGATGGCAGCATTAGGCCCAGGAATTTCTAACAAAGGGCTTATCGAAACAAGTGCAGATTGCCTCACTAACAATCGCATCGCCGCAACCTTGCTCGAATTGTTGGGAGTAGAGTATCAATCACTCAACCCTGCCATGGGTGCGCCGCTAAACCAATTTCTCGATTAAAGGCGAGGGACACCCATAACTTAATAACTTAGCGAGTTTGGTGAATTTCCAAATAGTGTCTACTTTGTATGTATGCCAAGAACTGGTCGTTTACATATTCCTGGTGCTTGCTACCACGTTATTGGGCGGGGTCTCGAGCGCCGCTTCATTTTTAAGAGCGCTCAAGACAAAACGGCGTTTCTTTCACGGCTTGGCGAAAATTTAGAACGTTGGGAAGCACAATGTTTGGCATGGACGATCATGTCTAACCACTATCATTTGCTAATCCGCGTTGCTAGGAAAGCTAATGGCAGGGGTTCTGGGCGGCTTTGCAGGCGAATACAATCACAGACATAAGCGATCTGGGTACGTGTTTCAAAATCGATTTGCGTCAACTCTCTGCGACGAAAGCCAATATCTTCTCGAACTCGTTCGATATATTCACTTAAATCCCTTGCGCGCGAACATACTCGAAGACCTTTCCGCACTATCTAACTATCCATGGACCGGTCATGCAGGAACCTTAGGAAGGCATCTGCAAGAATGGCACTGTGTTGAAGAAGTGTTGTCTCGATTTGGTGAAAAGAGGCGCGAAGCGCTTTAGAATTATCTAAAATTTGTGGAAATGGGAGTTGATAGTATTGGTTCAGACGCACTCGCTGGCGGAGGGCTTATTAGGAGTTATGGAGGCTGGGAAGTTGTGTCCAAATTGCGGCAAGAGCACATCAGATGCATCGGAGATGAGCGTATTCTAGGAGATACCAGCTTTGTCGAGCAAGCATTAGCGCAGGATGAAATAGCAATTGAACAAAGTTCGAAGTTACAGCAAGACGGTTGGGACTTAGATAAGCTAATTATTCTAGTTTGTTCAACCTGCGGAATCGCAGAAGCCGAGATCTTGAAAAAGTCTAGGGCGCAACCGGTCTCCAGAGCTAAGGCATTGATTTGCTTTTTGAGCACTGACAAGCTTGGGATTAGTTCAAGAGAACTATCAAATAGGCTTCTTATAAGTCAGCCTGCTGTCTCTAAGTGGGTTTCGAAAGGGAGGGTGATTAACGAAGCAGAAAACAGTTTTCTTTTGATGAGTTAAGTTATTAAGTTATGAGTGTCCCCATCTTAAGTTCGCTGCCTATCTGGCGATAGGCAGCGGGGTCAAAACATGCAGTTACTGTGCAGAGGACAAAGCAGCCAATAATAGTGCGAAGTCAGATTCACCAACAGTCGCATTATCGTCGCCTTCAGTTTCTTGTGGCAACACTAGGCCTTCAATCGCAGCAACAGCTTCTTCTTCGCTTACGATGTTGTCGCCATTAACGTCGTCTATCATCACTTCTGGCAGTACTGAAGTTAATTCGGAAACGTTTAGAACACCATTGTGGTCAGCATCAACCATGCTGAATTCGATAGTTTGGGCAAAAGAAGCAGAAGCTACAACGGACAATAGAGTAGAAATAAGGTATACATTTTTCATGGAGTTCTCCGAATTTAAGGTTAGGGACTTACAGTGGCGGTCAGTATTTTTAGTGCTGAATTCCAAGCTGCTAACAATACTATTGCACGGGTCGTGCCAACAAAAAATAGCTATACATATCAGTAAGTTAAAATTTCTACAAAAAGAGGAGGTGTCGTGTAGGGCCATCACCTTACGCTGGAAAATCGTAACTAGTTGATTTAATTGATGTCTGCTGTCGGGTTAACCCGACACCAATTTCCAGGCATGGCTAACTTGAAGTTATTTTCCGAAATTGATCGGGGTCTAGGCCGTGCCGACTTAGAAGATTATAGAATTCAGTTCGATTGCGTTCCGCCAGCCGAGCGGCTAAGGCAATGTTACCCTCGGTAAGATTTAGCAGCCGAATGAGGTAGTCCCGTTCAAACTGATCGCGGGCTTCGTTGAGGCTTTGTAATTTATCTGATTTAAGCCTGAGCGCCCTTGCCATCAGCGCCTTGCTTATAATCGGAGTAGGGCTCAACACGATACATTGCTCCAACGTGTTAAACAGCTGCCTTATATTCCCTGGCCATGGCGCCGAGATCAACATTTCGGCAGCTTCAGGTGAGAATCGTGAAATTGTCTTGTTGTTCTTCAATGCTATTTTTTGGCAGAAAAAATTTACCAGCAGCATGATATCTTCCCTGCGCTCTTTCAACGGAGGCAATTCAAGGGTAATTACATTGAGCCGGTAGAAAAGGTCATCACGGAATAAATTGTTAGCAACCTTGTCGGCTAAATCGTGATGTGTGGCCGCAATGATTCGCACATTGATCGGGACATTTTCTGTGCTGCCCACTGGCCGTACTTCTTGCCTTTCCAACACGCGCAATAACTTCGCCTGTGCTGACATTGGCATATCTCCGATCTCATCCAGAAAGACGGTACCGCCGTCCGCCGCCAAAAACAAGCCATTATGCGATCGGCTGGCGCCAGTGAAGGCCCCCGCGGCATGCCCAAATAGTTCAGATTCAATAAGCGATTCTGGAATGGCCGCACAATTAAACGCAACAAATTCTTTTTTGGCGCGCGCGCTGGCTTTATGGATTGCTCGGGCAAGAACTTCCTTGCCGGTTCCAGTTTGACTTTGAATCAGTATGCTGACATCCGTTGCAGCGACGGTCTTAGTTTGTTCCAGCAAAGCATTCATGCTCGCACTTTGACAGATAATTTCGGAGCGCCAGGATTCGTTTGCGCTTTCGGAGTTAGTGACACTGAATTGGCCGCTATCGGCAAGCGCTTTGTTTATATTATCTAGCAGTATTCCGGTATCAACGGGCTTCTGTAAGTAGCTGAAAATACCCTTCCGGGTTGCGTCTACGGCATCGGGGATAGTGCCATGTGCAGTGAGTACTATAACTGGGAGGCGTGGCTGGCGTTTCTGCACTTCTTCGAACAAGGCCATGCCGTCCATGCCTGGCATGCGTTGATCAGTTATAAGCACATGGGGACGAAATACTTCCAACTGGATAAGAGCTTTCTGTCCCTGTGAAACTGCGTTTACTAAATAACCATTGGCCTTTAGTCGCAGACTTAACAAATGCAAAATGTCGGCATCGTCATCAACCAACAATATACGCCAAGGGCTAACTGGAATGGGGGCGATTGATGGAGACGTTTTCATTGTTGGCCCTGTGTCTGTTCTCTTTCGGCCAACTGCTGTTCTATAACGGTTAGAGCCTCAATTTGTTGCTGCATGCGCAGATTCTGCTTGGACAGCTGAGCGTTGTGCTGTTCTAGCTTGGCCATAGCTTTTTCTAAAGTAACATTCCTTTCATGGAGTTGCTCATAGACGTCCTGCAGCTGGTTAAGGGCGTCCACAGTGAGTTTATGCACAAGCAATGTCTCTCTCACTGTTAGTCGATGTTGTAGCAACTCCAGCCATTGGGCGACGAAGTTTTGGTAGTCGATAGTCATAGGAGGGGCTTGAGGATCAGAAACCAATGCCTCAAGTAATTTTGTCGCGAGGGCTTCGTCTTCAGCTGAGGAGGATTCACCCCAACTTAGTATAAGGGCCAGTTTTACTGCACTGACAGCATTCGCCGCCACTAGCAGTTCTGCCTCAAATGTCTTTTTTTCAGCCGCAAGATCCGCTTCAGAAAGGTTAGTAATCTTTCGAGAGTATTCAAATATAGTTTCAGCTGCCGCCGATTGGGTATTGCTGCTACTTTTACTTGTGCTACAAGCGCTAAGCCAAAGGGTCAGGCCAAATACTAAAGCTGACATAATGATTGGTTGATAAGGCGCAGCGTAATTTTTCAGTTGCTTGGTAGTTAAATTCACAATATTCATATTGATTGTAATTCCTGAGGAAGCGTTATGCGAAAGTGGGCACCTTCTTCACATGTGACTACTTCGATGCTGCCTCGATTTGCGTTGATGTATTCTTGCACTATAGCCAGACCCAACCCGCTGCCCTTAAAGAAGTTTCTCGCAGACGCCGCTCCTTGGTAGAATGCCTCAAAGATTTTTTCTTTTTCTTCTGTAGAAATGCCAGGCCCGTTGTCTATGATGTCGAGCACAATAGCGTCTTGTTGCTGCGACAGGCGCACGGTAATTGATCCTGCCTCCGGCGCAAATTTGATCGCATTGGTGATTAAGTTGTCCACTATCACTCGTAACTGCTCAGGGTCGCCGGACACCTGGATCTTGTCTAATTCTGTGACCACCGACAGCTTGCCAGTTTTTATGACAAAGTCATGGCTCATCAATACTGATTCAATCACTTTGTCCAACCGCACTGGGTGTGGCATGGTATTGAGCACAGACAAAATATCGGCATGGTAGCGCAGTAAATCATCTATCAGAGCGTGCAGCCGCTGGCTGTTATTCACCAGAATTGTTAGTAGCTTGTGTTGCTCGTCACTAACTTCACCTGCCACACCATCTTGGATTAATGCGGCACTTTCCTGTATCGCTGCAAGGGGTGTCTTTAGCTCGTGAGACACATGTCTTAGAAATGACGAACGCTGTTGCTCCAAACTTTTCAGACGAGACCGCAGCCAGTCCAAACTGTTGCCTAGACTAACCAGATCCTCTGGGCCGCCGACAATTATGCCCGTATCATAGGTGCCGCTGCCAAGTTGGTTTATAGCTTTCTCAATTTGCAAAAGTGGCCTGGTGATCTTCGCAGTGAAAAATCCTGCCAATAACAGCGCAGCCATTGTTAGAAACGCGGCTTGAAATAGAAGCCAAATTTGGGTGCTCTCAGACTCCCGCTGGATGTATTCCAGTTGAGCCGATGTCCAGTCGCCCAATTGATTAGAGAGCAGGTAAGCAACATCCAGCAACGGCTTGACGTCTCGGCTGACTAAAACCCCAACCTGATTTTCTTGTGTTAGTAGGCCATAGTTAAACGCATCGTTAGCACGCAGTTGCTCCACTAATGCATCCATTGTAGCGTCAAGTTCCAAGTCCTGTAATTGCAAAGCGGCGTTCGCTAGAACTCGGCGGCGTTCTTGATAGACGTTAAATATTTCCCTGTCGCCTACTATCTGGAACTGTCTGATGTTGCGTTCCATCGCAGAGGCTTGTTCAATGACAACCCTTACTGCATGCATTGCCTGTGCCGAATTTCTCAAGGTATCTTGGCTTTGAAGGCTAAGGCCGCTAATCTGGCGGGCCGTAAGGATTAGCGCAAGAATCAGTACCGCAACCACGATTAGAAATCCTGTTACGGTGAGTTGCTTAATCGAACGTGGTTTGAATGGCAGCATAGGTTGCGCGCAGGGTATTACTTTGCCGGCACCGCTGCTATAGCGTGGGCCAAATAAACTTCTGACCATGACACAACCCTCATACACCCAATCACCTAACTGATTAGCCCTCAACGGGGTAGTTCATGTATCGAGAATCTGCAACATCATAGTTTAGATGGCTCCCTAGTCTTCAAATGGGTGCCAGAGGTTCGCGACGCCGCGCTAGCTTTGCTGCAGTCGTTTGCGAAACTGGTTCAATGCGCGCCCGGCCCAGACAAACAAGAGTGTAAGAATCACGAGGACGCTCAAAATGACCAGCCAAGGTGGGCCCGGCATGATGAATACAATTGTGCAGGCGATGATGACAGAGCAGGACAACAGCAACACCGCAGCTCGGCGCGCCTGCCGATACGAAACGCTCACCAGCGACTCAAATTCATCGGCCAATGGCGACAGCAGGGTCACGATGTCGAACACGGTTTTAGTGGATGCCAATATTCCGACGAAAAGGATGCCGCCGATAATAGCCAGAGATACCATTGAAGGAATTGGGTAGGAGTGCACAAGCATCATCTTTACGCCGATAAAGGCTAGCAGGAACGCGAGGCTTATTTTTAAGTAGCGGAACTTCTGCATTAGTCCAGCTAGCAAGAAATAGAGAGACCTAAGGCCTAGAATAGCGAATACATTGGACGTAAAAATGATAAAAGGGTCTTGTGTAATAGCGAAGATTGCTGGAATGGAATCGATAGCGAACATAACGTCGCTAGTTTCCACCAGAATCAATGCTAAAAACAGCGGTGTAGCTGCTCGCACTCCATTTTGCACTATGAAAAAATGCGAGCCATGGAATTCTGTAGTAACGGGATAATAGCGTTTTATGAGGCGGATAAAGAAATTGTTCTGCGGGGCAATATTATCTTGATGGGATACCAGCATGCTCGCAGCTGATCCAAGCAGCAGCAACCCCAATATATAGACCAGCCACTCAAAGCGTTCGATTACGGCAACGCCAGCAAATATCATTATGGCACGCAGCACGACGGCGCCGAGGATTCCCCAAAAAAGGACTCGATGTTGTTGTTCTTGAGGCACTTGAAAATGGACAAATACCAACGCAATAACAAATATATTATCAATAGAAAGGGATTTCTCGACTAAGTAACCAGTGAAAAAATTTAGGGAGGCCTCGGCGCCGGTCAATTGCTCCGTGTCCATATCCCAGCCGGCTGGGTTCAGTTCATACAAATAGTAGATGACGACATTGAAGGCCAGTGCCAAAGATACCCAAACGCAGGTCCAAGCAATTGACTCGGGCACGCTTACAACATGAGGTTTGCGGTGAAATACTCCAAGATCTAGAGTCACTACGGCGATGATAAGGAAGAAAAATCCAATCCAGACTAGGCTGGTAAAAGTGAAAAGCATAATAGAAGTGCCTATATAATTACCCAATACAGCCGCTAGACGCTAAGGCTAAATAAGGTGATACAACTAATTAGAACTCTAAAAATTCTCGATAGACGCGGTAGCCAAAATATTTCTGAAAACTCGCCAGCGGAGCAACACGGGTGTGGCTGGACGGCGGCGGCAGAGAGAAACACAGTTGCAGTGCAAGCGCAAGCGAATTTCAATCAGCGATGCAGTTTTTGACCTATGATTTAGCCTAGCGAGGTTGTTGTGCTTGGCTGTACCCCCCCCCCGCCTGCCAGCGGTGGCCCCGCACAGTAGTTTGCTTCAATTGCATTGCCCTTTTATTCACCGGGTATCGCGTGATTCTGGGTATGCTGCTGGTAGGAATTTCGAAGCAAATTATTTTTACTCTGGCACATATACTTTGAACAAAATTACTCCTAACATATGCATGGGTCAATCAACTCCATCTGACCTTTCGGCTCTGGCCGCTCCTTCCTATGTTGCTCAAAAACCAAATCGACTTTATGGGTCATCGACGCACGGCGTCGCTAGTTTCTGGTGTTTTTATCGTTGTCTCGCTAATTTCACTAGCCTTCAATTGGCTACAGCTGGGGCTGGATTTTTCTTCGGGAATCGCAGTGCGGTTGACTTATTCTGACTATGTGAATTTGGATGAAGTTCACGCTAGCTTGAGCGAAAATGGTTATACAGAGGCGTTGGTTGTGTCATATGGGTCCGATCGAGATGTTCGCATTGTTCTGCCAGTATCCCAAGATACGCAAGCAAGCGAACAAGCTAGCCAAGCAATAATGGTTGGCGAACAGCTGGCGGACCAACTGCGGCAAACGACCGAAAGCGTTATAACCCTAGCGGGTTCGGATTTTGTCAGCGCGAAGGCCGGACAAGATCTCGCTGAGCGAAGCGGGCTCGGCATACTAGTAGCGCTAGGTGTGATCATGATTTACATCTCAATGCGCTTTCAGTTCAAGTTTGCGGTGGGGGCGGTAGTTGCCTTGTTGCATGACGTGATTATCACGCTTGGTATATTTTCCGTGTTTCGGTTGCAGTTTGACTTGACGGTACTGGCCGCACTGCTTGCGGTAATCGGTTATTCTTTGAACGATACAATAATTGTCGCCGACCGGGTTCGTGAAAACCTGCGCCGGGAACGCCGAGGGACTATGGTTGAGCTGGTTAACCGTTCGCTCAATCAGACACTGTCGCGCACACTGATTACGTCGGGCACTACGTTGATGGTGGTTTTAAGTCTGTTGCTAGTTGGCAGTGAATCGGTGCGGGGCTTCTGCATAGCAATGACGGTTGGCATTGTCGCCGGCACATATTCCACTATTTATATCGCCAGCGCTTTGCTGCTGCTTATGAATGTTCAAAGAGAAGATGTAGCGTTAGCGCTAAGCGAAGACCTTGGCACGGTTTAAACTTAAGACAAAAATCACCATTTAGCGGGCAAAGTATGATCGGTCAAACTGCGCCAGCAGTTAGCCGCTACTCTTTTTAAACATCACGATGGGTTTCAATCTCAGCATCAGCTCGTCCTTTTGCTTAAAGCCTTTGTCTAATAAAAACGCAATACCCAACTTTGGGTGAGATTTGGACTCTTGCTTTGCTGTGACTGTGTTCTTCATGTTGAAGGTATCACTAGGGAACACCGGTTTTATCCAGCGCAGTTCATCCAGCCCTGGCGGGTGCAAACCCGCTGACTTGGCTGGCAATTGCCTTCTGTCATGCGCATGACAATACTGCCTATGTGCCAACCGAAGGCGCATAGGTCGCGTACCGGCACAGCAATCTGCCCCACGTCTGCACTTTACCCCAGTTAGGGTAGGGCCCGATTATTGGATATAGCGCAATCTTGTCTATGTCCCACGCTGTTTTGGCAGGCCAGTGCCTAAGTCTCTCGCCAGAAAGGATTCCCACGCGCAATCGGTAATTGCGGGGACAAAGCAAGAAGTTTTCGGTTAAAATGCGCGAATATTAGACATTAACTCTGTAACGCCTGAAGGACTCAATCTGTGAAATTGCTCGAAAAACTTTGCGAAAACCGCAAATTCTGGCTCGCCGGCATTATCTATCTGGCATCGATGGAAGCCATCGCGCTTTATTACCAATACGGTCCGGGAGAATGGTATCCCTGTGCTTTGTGTGTACAGGTAAGAGCGTGGGTGCTAGGTGCCTTGTTCTTCGCAGTCTTGGGCTTGGTGGTAGTAAAGAGCTTTTGGTGGCGCTGGATGTCTCTTAACCTCACTATTGCGCTTATGGCCGGTGCACTCTATACCAGCTATTACGCTTTTGGGGTGGAGCAGGGCACCGTGATTTCCACCTGTTCGATGGGCGCGGGTTTCCCTGAATTTATGCCACTTGATCAATGGGTGCCTTTCTTTTTCGAAGCCCAAGGTATGTGCGGTCAGTCCCCGGCAATGCCGCTTGGCCTCTCCATGGTCGAAGCACTACTGATAACGCTTTCGCTGCCGCTATTTTTGCTGGTAGCGGTCTGGGTCGCGCAAGTGCGGAAGATCATAGCCAGCGAAGTTTGAATAACTGGCGCCAAAAAAAACAGCAATAAATGTCGCCCCTAATAAGTTAATAACTTAAGTGAATTTGTTCTTTAAGGCACAGCCGATGTAGTGGTCAAGTATTTTTGGCCACCAGTTTATGTGTAATCCAGTAATTTCTTTCTGACTCGTTTGGCGGTAATCCATTGTTATGGCGATGGGGCCTAACACCGGCGTTTACACAGAAGTCAGGACATTCTCAGTGATGTAATCAGTCACTGCAAACTTTGCTTCGATGAATGATCGGTGGCCTATCAATGGCATCCATTCAGTCTTAAAGCTTCTAAAGAACCTTTCCATCGGAGCATTGTCCCAGCAATTACCCCGTTGGCTCATGCTTCGTTTTATCTGGTATCGCCACAGTAACTGGGGATATTGCCGACTCGTGTAGTGGCAACCTTGATCAGAATGAAACATCACGTTCTCAGGTCTTCCTCTCACCTCGAACGCCATGCTCAACGCTCTGCTAGTTAACTCACTGTTAGGTGAATGTGATAGCGCCCAGCCGACGGGCTTGCGAGAAAATAAGTCCATAACGATCGCTAGATAAGACCACCGATTCCCAGCCCAAATATAAGTGACATCCCCACACCAAGCTCGGTTTGGCTCTGTTACTGAAAATTCTCGATCTAGATGATTCTCTATCTCCACATGCTCTTGCGCATCCTTTTTATACGCATGTTTTGGTAACTGGCAACTCACCAAATCTAAGCGCTTCATAATGCCTGTAGCGCGATAGCGGCTCAAAGCATAGCCTCGGGGCAGAGGAAATTGTTGCTATCGTCCTAGCACCTGCTGAGCCGTTACTTTCACTGTAAATAGCCTTAACAAGCGCCATCGCTTGAGTCTTTTTCGGGTCAACTTTGCGTAATCGCTTAGCCCAATATTTATAGCGACTGCGATGAACGTCAAAGGCCTCGCATAGATGCACTGAGTTATAGCTCTGTTTCAGTTTTCGGATTATCGCAAATTTTTCAGCGGGTCCGACATCAAGAGAGTGGCAGCCTTTTTTAGAATTTCTTTCTCCGTCTCAATCCGCTTGATAGGCTTTTCCAGTTCCTGAATCTTGCGTTGGTCTGGCGTTAGGGCGTTGGGCATCGATGAGGTTCCATTGCGCTCTTCATGCAGCTGCCTTACCCATTTATCCATTGCTGAAGCACTGACATTAACTGCTTCAGCAGCCTGCTAACACAGTAGTGCTGATCAACAACCAGCTGGGCAGATTCTAGCTTAAACTCCGGGCTGAAATTGGGTCCTCTCTTGCGTGTCATATAGTCACCTAAGTTGTGTGAGGTGCATGATATCACCTCTAATTAGATGGCCAAATTCACTATGCCAATACAATATCCTCATTGAAAAGATTAGGTGGCAGACCAGGTTTTTGGTAGGTCTTTAGGTTTTTAAAGAGGCGTTCTACTTTTTAGGTGTAAGCAAGGAAAAGGGAGGCTAGCAAAGGGCGCTATCATGCCCTGAAAAAAACTGATCTTATGCCCAGCATCTCTAAGCTTCGAGTCTGTTTTATCCAGCCTGTGCCAAAGCAATGTTAGCGCGGGGCGATAA
>JBLGBD010000093.1:0-12616 GCA_047617585.1 Pseudohongiellaceae bacterium
GTGTGGGGATCTTCAGCCAGCATCACATAGTCGGCCAATTTACCCTGCGTAATTGAGCCCTTAATGTGCTCCTCTTTCGAGGCCCAAGCGCCGTTATAGGTGCTTACTGCAATCGCCTCGGCAACGCTTATGCGCTGATTCGCACCCCAGGTTTTTCCATCCCAGCCTTTTCGGGTCACCATACCTTGAATCCCCATAAGCGGCGCAAAAGGCCCGGGGCTAAAGTCAGACCCAGCCGCCGCCACAATACCTGCATCCAACATCGTGCGATAAGCCATCGACCGTTTCATCAAATCTTCGCCGTAGTAAATGAACTTATCCGGGTTGTAATAGGCATAGGTTGTAAACATCGCAGGAACACAGCCCAAAGCCTTCATGCGTCTGACTAATTCGTCATTGATTAAGGTGCAGTGGGTGATTTTTGGTCTTGCATCAGCCAGGGGTAGCAATGCTTGCGCTCGCTCTATGGCGGTTAAAAAACTATCAATAGCCACGTCACCATTGGCATGAACATTGACCTGAATTCCCGCCCGATGCACCCGCTCGACCCAGGCGTTCAATACCTCTTGCGACTCGGTAACATTCCCTCGGTAGGGCGGCGACACATTGGGGTAGTCAACACTCATCGCCATGGTTCTTTCTGAAAAAGAACCGTCTACGCCGTGCTCAGACGTGGCACCAAATTTAATCCACTCATCACCAAAGCCAGTGCGAATGCCAGCGTCGATCATCGCGTCCAAAACGGTGCCAGTTGCCTCATAACTGACTCGATGCACTAACTCGCCCCGCGCTCTTACGTCTTGAATTGCAGCCAAGTCACCGCCCTCGTGATGCACGCTAGTTAATCCGTAGCGCGCAAACTGCTTCGATATATAGGCTATGCCGTCTCGAGACCGAATAGCCTGCTGTTCTGCGCTAAACGCGGGTCGCAGACCGATTCTACGCATGGGGTCGCGGGCTCTATCGGTAACCCGTCCACTGAGTTGGCCTTCTCGGTCTTTATCAAAGGTTCCACCCATAGGGTTTGGCGTACCACGGTTAACGCCCGCCATCTCAAAAGCTTTGGTATTGTAGTAAGAGGTGTGGCCCCCTCGGTGTTGCACCAGCACCGGGTGGTCTTGTGAGACTTGATCCAAGTCTCGCCGAGTAAGCTCGCGACCGTCTGTGAGTTTAGTATCATCAAAGAAATAACCTTCCACCCATGTCCCGGGCGGCAAAGCTTGCGCCTTCGTGCGAAGCTTATCGATGATGCTTTCGATGGACACAAACTCGACTTCAAAGGGATTGCCCACTAACACTTCATACAGCAACGTCTCCCCGCGAGCATGTACATGGCAATCAATAAAGCCGGGCAATATAGTCATGCCGTCGGCGTCGACGATTTCAGTATCTGGGCCAGCTAGCGCACGGATTTCTGCAGTGCTGCCAACTGCACTAAACTTGTCTGCAGAAATTGCAATAGCCTCGGCCTGAGGCAGCGCGCCATCTACTGTATAAACTTTTGCGTTGATAACGATCTGGTCAGGATATTGCGAATTGCTTGCCTGCAGCCCAAGACTTTGGGCTGCAGCGCTAGAGCCGATCAAGGGTGCGGCCAACAGCCCGCCCACTCCAGCGCCAGCTAAATTGATAAAGTTTCGTCGACTGCGGTTCGGGCTTCTCATAGCTAACACCTCGGCTTATTGTACTTTATTGGTGCACTGAGTTATCTGCGCCTAGAATTCTAGGCAAGTTGCTAAGGCATATTACGAACGAACTGCAATTGATTCAAGAAAGATTTTGGAATGCTTTGACTTTAAGTGTAGAAAACTAGAGATGGTGCTGGGGAATGCTTGCAGCGATGGCTGACCAGAAAGAACGCTGAAGAAACATCATCCGGCCGTTGCGAGCCGGATGATGTTAAATACTAAATTACAAATGTAGAATATTTTGCCTCAATCAATTGAGGGGTTAAAGCGGGATAAATGCCAATGCAAAATTACCATTTAGCGGAATCACTAGCTGATTCTGCACTGAGTCGTAGCACATTGAAGCGGCACTCGGGATTCCTGAGGCAATCAGCTGGGCCGGCTTGCCAGGTTCGATTTTTGAAACACTACCAAAGCGTACGCTGCTGACGTATTTAGTGCCGTCTGTCATGACGACAACACCGTCGTTGCCACCTTCCACTGCTTGTTCAGTATTGATCACTTCACCCGCTTGGTTATAGGTAATCACCGCATTATCGCCAACGTTAACCACTACGATATTGCCGTTTTGGTCAATGGCAACCCCATTCGGCGCAGCAAGAGGTGCGCCATCAGCAAACACTGATACCTCACCGCTTGCTGTGATTTTATAAATGCTTTCTGGCGCCCGAGTGTTGGACGCATAGACCGTGCCGTCTGCGGCGACCGCTATACCGTTTAGAATGGTTGAACCCGGCACTGGGATAGACTCAAGCGGGCGGCCGCTGGCTAAATCAAACGAACGCACATGGCCTGTGTCTACCGTATAGAGCTTGCCACCTTGGATTGCGCTACCCAGTGGCTGATGCAGCTCTAGCCCGTCTTTAGTGGCCCCAATCCATTTCGGCGTATGCACACTACCGTCAGGGTTAATCAGTGAAACAAAGCCATCATTCTCAGTGCCATCGCCGCGCTCACCGTTATTCATGGCCAAGACTAAATTGCGGGCTGGATCAAAGGTGCAGCTCTCGGAAAAATGAAAACTGCCAAAGACTTTAACATTGTCAGACATCGGCACTCGAACACCGGATTCGTTCACCGATCCAATCGGTTCCCCCGCTTTAAACTCTTGTGCAGAGACTACGCTGGCCCAAAGACCAAAGCCGATCGAAAAAATGCCTGTCGCGGTTTGCTTGTTCATTAACTCTTGCTCCTTTAAATTAACCTATAACTTACTAGCTTTTGAAATGCTTAGTCTGCCGTTAAATCTGTACGATAGCGCTCAAACCAAGCAAGGATATTGTCAACCTTCGCAATCAAGTTCGAAGGCCTTGATGCAATGCCATGGGAAGACTCTGGCACTCTAACTAACGCCGAATCGATGCCCTGCAGCTTTAGCGCTTGGTAATACTGTTCCGACTCAGGCATGGGCGTACGCATATCTGACTCACCGGTCAATAACAGAGTTGGTGTCACAACATTGCCCACCAGTGAAAGCGGCGACCGCTGCCAATAAGTCTGATAGTCTTCCCAAGGCGGTTTCTCGAACCAGTAGCTAGCCACCGTTTCAGGGATGTCGCTGTACAGCGCCATGCTGGCCCAGTTTATCACCGGCTTAGCCACCGCCGCGGCGGCGAAGCGATCCGTATTTCCGATTATCCACGCGGTGAGTACACCACCGCCAGAGCCTCCGGTGACGAATAGCTGAGATTCATCAACATAGCCGCGCTCTAACACCTCATCTACCCCAGACATTAGATCATCATAGTCTTGGCCTGGGTAGGCATGGTGTATTTCGTTGGCAAACGTATAGCCGTAACTAGTGGACCCACGGGGATTAGTATATAGCACCACGTAACCCGCAGCTGCATACAGCTGCACTTCCGCCGAAAAGTGTGGCCCATAGGCGGTAAAGGGCCCGCCGTGAATTTCTAGTATGAAGGGATACTTCTTGGTTGGGTCGAAGTTTGGCGGTGTGACTATCCAACCCCAGACTTCGTGATCACCCACCGACGAGCGCCAGCTTATTTCTTCGACTGCACCGAGGGTCTTGTGGGCCAGTAAATCTTCATTCAGACCGGTTAATTTCTCAACCCCGCGGCGGCTTGCGTAACCGACATCGGCGGGCCTTTGGGAAGTGCCTGCCGTATAGGCGACGCGGCCATTGTTGGCTACTGAGAAAGACCCGCTAGTATAGGGCCGACTAATATCTGCACCGCCTGCATCTCTGGTCAGTATTTGTAAGTCGCCTTCCAGCGACAAGGTGGCAATAGTCTTTTTGCCGAAGTCGTCATAGGACACGATGAGCTGGGTGGAACTGCTCCATGCGATACTGTCGACTGAGCGGTCTAGGTCATCGGATATCTCACTGATACTGCCATCGTCTAAATCCATCACACTCACAGTGCGATTGTGATAGCCCATTTTCTTGTCTTCATAGCCTAAAAAGGCCAAATGCCTGCCATCAGGAGAAACTTGAGGCGAAGTATCCGGCCCGTTCCTGGTGGTGAGCTGAGTCATCTGCGCCGTCGCCACATCGATTGCCCACAGGTCAGAGTTTTGTTGGGCCAATTCCCAGCCCTCATTCCGATTGCTAGAAATAACCAAGCTGCTTCCATCCGCCGCCCAGCTTAATCCGCCACCATGGTTGTACTCGCCCTGTGATAATTGCCTAGGAGTTCCGCCTTCGGCGGGGATTACAAATACCTGGGTATGGCCTGGATCCAGATAGCCGCGACCATCAGATCGGTAGTTGAGAGTCTCAATGACTTTAACCGGGGGCGCCCAGTTGGCGCCTTCGGGTTTTTGGGGCGCAGTTGCAAGCGGTTTTACTTCGCTGCCAACAAATGCGGTAAACGCCAAAGATTGGCCATCGGGTGCCCAACTCATATTCGCCGGCGACTCTTGAATATTGCTTAGCAGGGCTGTTTGAGCGGTGTCCATCCAGCGCACGTAGAGCTGTGGACCTCTACCTTCTGCGCTGGAAATATAGGCAATGCGGTCACCGCTGGGGGACCAGCGTGGGCTTGTATAGGAGTCTGTGCCGGACAGCAGGGGTCGGTGACTGTTGCCATCGATACCAACAATCCACAAGTTTGAACGCTGCCTGTCGGTCATTATGTCGTAGCTTTGGCGCACATAGACAATCTGCTCCCCACTGGGGGATATTTGCGGCTCAGCCGCCACTTCCAGCTCGAAGACATCGATATTCTGCAGAATCTGAGAGTCTGGGGCCGCGCTGAGCCAAGAGCTTGAGATAAATAGCCCTAACCCAAGTAAGCGGATAAAAACATTGGTCATTGGTTTTCCTTAATAAAACACTGCTGGCGGTAGGGGAGAAAGCAAGCATCGAGACAATATCACAACACCACTGGGGACAGGGAGACGAGCCTTGTTTTGGAATAAATAAGCCGATCGCGAGCTACATTAGTAAACACTCACTAACTTATTCATATTTTTGCACTATTACGGTGCTTTTTGCTTCATCCATGCCTTTAAAGCACCACAACAAAGCGCCCAAGGCGCAGTTTAAGACTCAACATAACTCGAGCCTAAAACTTTTTAGCTATACTAATCAATATGATATATCAGAAATCGCAGGTAATCAGGAACAATCTAACTACAGGCATCAATCTTGGCGCATTTATTGTAATGTTAAGAGATCATGAGCCAACTCGACGCAATATAAATGCCATTACTCGTCTTTACTGATCTTGATGGCAGCCTGATGGAACACGAATCCTACTCCATCGAGCCTGCCAGAGCTGCGTTACATGAATTACACAATCGTGACATTAGGCTGATTCTAAACTCGAGTAAAACAGCAGCGGAAATCAAAGCGTTGCAGACACAGCATAACTTGCCCGGACCCTTCATCTGCGAAAATGGCGCAGCGCTGTATGAATCGCCTGGCGTCCCTACTGAAAGTTTCGGCACCGCTGCCACTAATTGGCTACCTGCCGTGCACAGCTTACGCCGGCGCGAGGCCTACAAGTTCTCTGGTTTTTCCGACTGGAGTCCAGCTCAGATAGCAAATCTTACGGGGCTTAGCCCTACTCAGGCAGCACTGGCCAAGCAACGACACTACAGCGAGCCAATCCTGTGGCAAGATTCCCAGAGTGCCAAGACTGAGTTTTTGAACAGGCTAAGCAAACAAGGCCTCCAGCTACTTGAAGGCGGACGCTTTCTCAGCATTCAGAGCCACTACGATAAAAGCGATGCCATGACCTGGCTAACCCAAAAGCTTAGCTCACCATTAAGCCCGCTTATCAGCATCGCCTTGGGAGATAGTCCAAACGATGAAGCCATGCTCAACAGCGCCGATATCGCCGTTATTATCAAGTCCGCGAAGTCCGATCAGGTTTCCTGCCCCAACGCCAAACTAACAATCAAAACCAGCAAACCTGGACCTGCGGGTTGGAACCAGGCGATCTTTGAAATACTCTCGCTTTACGATACTAATCAATTAATTCACTTAAGCTAGAAGGACACACTCAATGGGTGACTTTCATCAGAACGGCATGATCACGACCCTTCACAACCTTGGCCAGCGCCCTTTGGAGTGTATAGAACAAGAGCTGGACTCGTTTAAGAAAGACAGGCCCATGGGGCTAGTGCTGCCGTCACTGTTTTCTGAACTAGAAGGCCCAGCTCTGGCAGGCATAGTGGACGAGTTAATGCATGTGCCTTACCTGAATGAAATCGTGATTGGGCTAGACCGCGCAGACGAGGCACAATACCGCTTCGCATTGGACTATTTTAAAAGACTGCCCCAGCATCACAGAGTGCTTTGGAATGACGGCCCCCGCATGTTGGCCATTGATCAACAACTCAAGGACATTGGCCTAGCACCAAGCCATCTTGGAAAAGGCCGCAACGTTTGGTACTGCTATGGCTACATCCTAGCCTCGGGGCGTGCGACCTCCGTCGCTCTGCATGACTGCGACATACTCACCTATGACCGCAGTTTACTGGCGCGATTGATCTACCCTGTGGCCAACCCTAACTTTAGCTATGTTTTTTGCAAAGGTTATTATTCTCGAGTGGCTGACAACAAAATTGGCGGCCGAGTGACTCGACTGTTTGTAACTCCGCTCATACGCACATTGAAAAAAGTAAGCCAGCAGATAGATTTCCTAGATTACCTTGACAGCTTTCGCTACCCCTTGGCCGGTGAGTTTTCCATCCGCGCTGATGTGATCAATGACCTGCGTATTCCAAGCGACTGGGGCTTAGAAGTGGGTGTGCTGTCTGAAATGAAAAGAAATTATGCAACTAATCGCCTATGTCAGGCAGATATCGCCGATATCTATGACCACAAGCACCAAGATCTTTCAGCTGATGACGCCGAGAAAGGCCTCTCAAAAATGACTGTGGATATTGCAAAAGCCCTGTTTAGAAAACTCGCAACCAATGGTGATGTTTTTTCCACTGAAAAATTTAGAACAATCAAAGCCACGTACTACCGCATTGCCTTAGACTTTATCGACACTTATCAAAATGATGCCATCATCAATGGACTGGATTATGATCGCCATCAGGAAGAACAGGCGGTAGAACTATTCGCCAGCAACATTATGTCTGCTGGGGATCACTTTTTGGAAAACCCAATGGACAAGCCATTTATCCCAAGCTGGAACAGGGTTATCAGTGCGATCCCCGATATACTAGATCAGCTAAAAACCGCGGTAGAGGAAGACAACAAAGAATTCGGACAACAAGGCTAGACGATGGACGAAATTAACGCTCAACTAAAGGAACTAGAACGAAGAGTCCATGAGCACCTGCAAATAATTTATCCCGCCATGGCAAGCGCGGAACTCACCTCGCAACTTATCGCAGAAATGGGTCTAGGCAGGAATCTGCAGGTGCCAGAACCTCATCAAAATAATTGGGATGAAACAGACAGCATCTTAATCACCTACGGCAACAGTGTCATGAACGACGATGAACTGCCGCTGCATACTCTCCATCGTTTTCTGAATACGCATCTGGCTGATACCGTCAATTCAGTCCATATTCTGCCGTTTTTTCCCTTTAGTTCCGATGATGGTTTTTCAGTAATGGATTACCTACAGGTAAACCCCTCACTAGGAGATTGGGAAGACATCGACGCGATTGGCAAAGACTATAAACTGATGTCGGATTTAGTGTTAAATCATATGTCCAGTCGCAGCCGATGGTTTGATAACTTCAAGCAGCGCATTGACCCTGGAAAGGATTATTTTTCTGAGGCAAACCCCCTTGATGACTACAGTGCTGTGGTCAGGCCGCGAAATTCGCCTTTGTTAACCCCTATAGAGACCGCAGATGGTGAACGTCACGTTTGGTGCACGTTTAGCGCGGATCAAGTAGATCTAAATTTTCGCAACCCCCAAGTTATTCTCGAATTTGTGCGCATCATTCGACTGTATTTGAATCACGGCGTGTCTATTTTCAGAATGGATGCCGTGCCGTTTTTATGGAAGGAACCTGGCACCTCATGCATTCACTTAAGGCAAACCCACGAAATCATTAAACTGCTGCGCACGCTAATCGAGCACTATTTTCCACAGGTTATTTTAATCTGCGAATGCAACGTTCCTAACCGCGAAAACCTTACCTATTTCGGCAATGCGAACGAAGCTCACATTATTTACAATTTCTCATTGCCTCCCCTTTTACTATTCACCTTATTGAGCGGCGATTGTCAGCATTTAAAAACTTGGATGATGAGTATGCCACCCGCACAGGCAGGAACTGCTTACCTAAACTTTATCGCCTCGCACGATGGCATCGGCTTACGTCCGCTGGACGGACTGCTAAGTGAGGCAGAGCGCGAAAGTCTTGTAGAAACCATCAAAGACTTTGGTGGCAAGGTAACCATGCGGCGCGCCCGTGAAGGGTATGACAAGCCCTACGAGCTAAACATAGCGCTTTTTGATGCGCTAAAAGGGTCAATGCGCTTTGGTGAGGACGAATTGGCCTATAACCGTTTTATCTGTGCCCACGCCATCATGCTTGCTCTAGAGGGGATACCCGCTGTCTACATTCAAAGCTTCTTTGGCTCACGCAATGATTACCGCAGACTGGAACATACCGGCAGAAACCGCTCTATTAACAGACATATTTGGCAGGAACGAGAGCTGGAGACCATTCTTTCTGACAGCAACTCAACCCAGCAGAGAATTTTCAATGAGATGCGAAGGCTAATGTCTATTCGCAAAACTCAGCCCGCTTTTCACCCTAATGCAACTCAGTTCACGCTACACCTAGGGGAAAAGGTTTTTGCCTTTTGGCGGCAAAGCATCAACCGCCGCCAGAGTATTTTTTGCCTGAGCAATATTACTCTCCAGCCCCAGACCATTAACCTGTCCGATATCAACCTTATAAGTACGGATGAGTGGCGCGACCTTATTAGTGGCGAGATCTACGCTGATCTTGGCACCCAGCTTACCTTGACTCCCTACCAAACCGTGTGGATCACAAACATTTAGTCTCACTTGGGCAGGCAATACCTGTGCAAAACACCAATAACGATGGCCGCTACAGACTTTGCCAAGGCGACTGCAGGCTACTGCTAAAACTCAATATTTTGCAGCGCACGGGTCTTGGCTCAAATGCGTAAAATACCGAGAGCGCAGGATTGTTAACCCTTCCTGCGCACACTTAAGATTTTAATAGGCTCACGTAAAACCTGACCCGCAGTGTAGCCCTCCCCGCCTGCCCCTGCTGCGCCAGTCTGCTTAATACGGCGAACTACATCCATGCCGTTTGTAACCCTGCCGAAGGCAGCAAAGCCCTGGCCGTCGGCGTTTCGCGGCTGCCCAAAATCGAGCCCAGGCTGATCACCAATACAGATGAAGAATTCAGATGACGCGGTGCCTACTTCTCCTCTGGCCATAGAGAGGACCCCATCGGTGTGAAGAATCTCGGTGTGATCGGTGGATTCGTGAGCAATCGCGGGAAATGGGCTCTCTCGATTATTAAGCCCGCCTTGGATAACTTCTATTTTGGGACTGCCGTTATCGTTTGCCAGAGTTACTACCCGATAGAATTCTCCTGAGTCGAGGTGCTGCCCGTCAACTAACTTCAAAAAATTTCCCACTGTGACCGGCGCGTTGTCGCCATAAAGCTCTATCTCAATTTCACCCAGCGTTGTGAGCATGACTACATCGGCGGTCGACTGAGCAGCAATTAAAGACGCCGGCAAAAAAAACTACACAGTGTGAAAAAAATGGCGCTTGCTAGTGTGAATTTAGATCCGGCCATTTCAACCTCCCTTAAAGCTGTTATTAAATTATCAAACACCCAATAAAACCATACCTAACACCTGCCAATAAGCTCTCACAGACACTAACCCTAATCCAAACCTTAACACGACGAAGCCTAAAAACTACGGGTTAGGCGGCTGGACTTTAGTGTAGAGCAGGCCTAGTCTACCGCCTCTTATAATAAAGCTGTTACAAGTTTTCGGAGCCATAATAATGCTAAAACAACTACTGCTACCTCTATTTTTACTGCTAGCCGCTAGCACCTCGTATGCGCAATCTAGCAGCAGCGGCGCGATGCCTTTGCCAGATATTACTGTCTACCACTTGGAAGGACGCAGATCAGAGCGCATCGTGTGGCTAATGGAAGAATTGGATTTTCCTTATGAGCTGGTGTACACCCGAGGCGATCTAGGTGCGTCAATGGCATCTATTCGCGCCCTTGGTCATGGTATGCCAGTGGCACCCACAGTCACCTACGGCGATCAGATTATCGTAGAGTCTGGCGCTATCATTGAAATGATTCTTGACCGCCATGCCCCGGACAAATTAAAGCCGGCATTAGCCAGTCCTGATTATTCAAACTATCTCATGTGGATGCACTACGCGGAAGGCTCACTGGCGGCTAGACTGTTTAGCGACTACAGAGTTTGGAATATCCAGCCACCTGAAAAGCGCTCGCCTTTGGTCGATAGCGAGGCTGTCGTTCAATATGCGGAGAATTTCCTTGCCGAGAACAATTGGTTTGGCGGTGAAGAGTTTTCAGCCGCAGACATTATGATGATGTTCCCACTCAACGTGGCTACCAGCTTAGGTCTAGTCGATGAGGAGTTGTTTCCCCATGTGGCGGACTGGAAAGTAAAAGCCGAGGCCCGACCTGCCTATCAGCGCATGTTAGCCAAAGCCCGACCTGATGGCATTCCTGGCAACTTGCCGTCTGTTCGTCAGCGTCCGCCTTCAGGCCCGCGCAATCCCTAACCTGGCTTAAAGACACCGCTCAGTATTCAGATTGCTAGTCTGAAATTTGAATATTGAGCGTTTCTTTTACTTCCTCCATCACCACATAGCTGGTCGATTCAAGCACCCCCGGTAATTTCAGCAACGTCTCACCCAGCAGCAAGCGGTAGGCTTCCATATTTTCGACCCGCGCTTTAATCAGGTAGTCGAAATTTCCAGAGACCAAATAGCATTCTTGAACGTCTTGCAGCGCCATGGCTGACTTTTTGAACTTGGCAAAAATGTCTTGGGAAGTTCTAGTTAATCTAATCTGTACAAACACTACCAGCGCCGCTTTTAGAGCAGATGGATTCAACAGGGTGGTGTAACCCAAGATGACCCCATCGCGCTCCATACGCTTCACTCTCTCCAGGCAAGGGGTTGTGGTCAACCCAACTCGGCGGGCAAGCTCGGCATAGCTTATGCGGCCGTCGCGCTGCAGCTCTCGAAGGATTTTTTTGTCCAATTTGGACAGTGGCTTAGCCTCAATACTCGACATGGTCTGGTTAATTCAACTGCTTTTGATTAATTAAGCAGATTAAAACACTTATTTGAACCAAAAATAAAGAAAAAAATCTTACAACTAGTCTATATACTCCTGCGTTTCATCAGCCCCAAAAAGGCGTTCTAGGAGAAGTGAAATGCTTATCGGCGTTCCTAAAGAAATAAAGAATCACGAATACCGAGTTGGATTAATCCCAGCTGTTGTTCGCGAGCTCACAGATAAAGGTCATTCAGTTATTGTTGAGAAGGATTGCGGCGCTGGAATTGGCCTGGATGATTCTCTCTATATTGAGGCTGGCGCCGAAGTCGTCGCAACTGCTGACGAAGTTTTTGCCCGCGCCGACATGGTGGTAAAGGTTAAAGAGCCTCAGCCACAGGAATGTAAAATGCTGCGCAAAGGACAGATACTCTTCACCTATCTACACCTAGCCCCAGACCCACAACAGACCAAACTTTTAGTGGAGTCCGGCGCAACTTGTATCGCATACGAGACAGTCACAGACAGCAATAACGGCTTGCCGCTACTCACCCCCATGAGCGAAGTGGCAGGTCGAATGGCCATTCAAGAAGCCGCTATCTGCCTAGAAAAATCCAAAGGTGGCAGTGGCGTTCTATTAGGCGGCGTACCAGGAGTAGAACCGGCCAACGTTGTTATTATTGGCGGCGGCGTAGTGGGTGTAAATGCCGCTCGCATGGCTATCGGCTTAGGTGCCAATACGACTATTTTAGACCGCTCTATTGCTCGTCTTAAACAAATCGATGAAATGTATGACGGCCGAATCAAAACTCTATTTTCCACCAAAGACGCCATCGAAGCCCAACTAAAAACTGCTGACGCGGTAATTGGCGCGGTGCTAGTTCCCGGAGCTGCGGCGCCAAAATTAGTAACTAGAGAAATGCTTGGCTTAATGAAAAAAGGCTCGGTGCTAGTTGACGTCGCGATAGACCAAGGCGGCTGTTTCGAAACCAGCCGGGCGACCACCCATCAAGACCCAACCTATATTGTTGACGGCATCATCCACTACTGTGTGGCGAACATGCCAGGCGGCGTAGCCCGAACAGCCACCTTTGCTCTGAACAATGCAACCATGCCATTCGTGCTGGCGATTGCCAACAAAGGCTATGTTCAGGCTCTAATGGACAATGCCCATCTACGCAATGGCCTGAATGTCCATAATTCCATGGTGACAGTTGAAGCGG
>JBLGBD010000094.1:0-12452 GCA_047617585.1 Pseudohongiellaceae bacterium
CCGCCAAATAATTGCTCATTCATGTCTTTTGACAGGATCGCCACTTGTTCTTGGTTGGCATCTTCGGCATCTCCCCAAGGGTTGCCATATAGAAACGGCACATCAAACATTGTAAAAAAGTCAGAGGTGGCACCTCTGCCATTGATTGAGAACGGGCGTAGGTCGGGGTTGGACGGCTCCAAAACACCCATGAATTTAGATGTCATAGTTTGACGATCAGCAAGCTGTGCATCGAATAGAGCGCTAGCATCCAAATAAGTTAATTGGCGCGGCACATCTCTGTTTTGCCCAGGGGTTCTGATGTCCAATTGGGCGTGATACAGGATATCGCTCTTATGGGGAATTGGATCTCCACCGATTATATAGTTGAGGGTAAACACAACCATATAGGCGCCTATGCCAATAGCTACGGCGAGCACCATCAATGAGCTTAGAATCGGGTTCCTTTTATAGCTTAAAGCGCTTAAACGCAGGTAGTAGAAAAACATCAGCATGCTCCTTGGATTAAGCAGCAACAGCTGCGGCGTTTTTATTGTGATTCTCTTGGTGAATGCGCCCATCCAGAATCTGAATATTACGCTGCGAGCGGGAGGCTAAATCTTGGTCGTGGGTAACCATGATGATTGTCGTACCGGATGCGTTAATCTCATTTAGCAGCTCCATCACACCGAGTGCCGTATTCGAGTCGAGGTTTCCAGTGGGCTCATCCGCAAGAAGAAACAGCGGATTGCCCACTAGGGCCCGTGCGATGGCAACCCGTTGCTGTTGACCGCCTGACAGCTGAGATGGCACATGTTTTTTTCGAGCAAGCAAGCCTACTGAGTCCAGCGCTCGGTCTATACGATCTTTTCGCTCTGCAGCCTTGACGCCGCGATAGCGCAGCGGCACGTCGATGTTGTCGAAGAGGTTAAGGTCGGGCATCAAGTTGAAGCTTTGAAAAATGAATCCAATTTTTTCATTGCGCAGTTTAGCCCGCGCATAGTCTCTTAATTGAGACACGTCAACGCCATCCAATAGGTATTGACCGGATGAGAAAGTTTCAAGCAATCCAGCGATGTTCAAAAAGGTTGTTTTACCGCAGCCAGAGGGGCCGGTTATCGTCACAAACTCGCCTTCATCGACAGTGAGAGAAAACTTATCCAACGCTCTAGTTTCGACTAATTCAGTACGAAATATTTTTGAGACTTCATTCATTTTTAGCATTACTTTCTCCCTAATTATTGATTAATACCGTCTCTGCACTATTGAATGTTTCTGTGCTTGACACGACTATTACTTCATCCGCGCTGAGACCGTCTAGAATTTCTATATTGCTAAGGCTCGTGGCACCAGTTGATATGGCTCGGCGGTAAGCCACACCGTCTTCGACGACGTAGGCAACTCGGCCACTACCGCTATCAAAAAACTGACCTCTTTGAACCATGAGTACGTCTGGCTTTTGTTCGAGTAAAATACGTGTTGTTAAGCGCTGATTTTGGCGCAGTCCCTCAGGCACTGAGCCGTTAAATCTCAGACGGCTGGTGACTTGGTTGTTGATGATTTCCGGCGAAACAGCGACGAGTGTCGCGGCGTAGAGATTGGTGCCTGCACGGATCTCTGCTTGCATTCCAATCGCCAGATCATCAGCGTAGCTTTCAGAAACCTGCACCTCAACTTCGAATGCCGATAAATCAACCACGCTCAGTACAGCCTGATTTTTTGCCACATTGGTTTTTTGCTCCACGGCCAGATTGCCAACAATCCCACTAACCGGAGACAATAGTGTAAGGTCATTGACCTGCCGTTCTAGCTCAGCCACAGCGAGTTGCTGCTGCTCTAAATCAAGTTTCCGAGTTTGCAGCTCGAATTCGAGACGCTCACTGTCCAATTCAGTATCGAGTAGAGAGTGCTTGTGTAGTAGTTCAGCGGTCAACAGATCGTCTTGGGCTTTCTCAAAGTCAACTTCGATCATCGCGCCTTTTCGAAAGGCCGCGCTTGCTCTAGACATCTCTCGGGTTGCTGCTTTAAGAGCAATAGTGGCACTATCTTCGGCCTTTTTACTTTGCAATTTTTCTTGCTTGGTGGTGATTTTCTGACGATCCAGCTCAACTCTTAAAGACGACAGCCTCGAGTGTTCTTGCAGTAGTTGATTTTGGATCTCTGGGCTGTCAATCGCGGCTAGGGTATCGCCAGCGAGAACCCCATCGCCACTTTCAACCTGAAAAGTAATGGTGCCTGCCTGGCTTGCATAAAGGGTTGGAGAGACAGCGGCGACGACTCTGCCTTGGACAGAAATATCTCGCACAAAGTCGCCACGCACCACAGTTCCAAAGCGCAAACGTTCGCCTGAAACAGACTCTTGAGCGAGGCTCCAGCGCTCTAGTACTGGCGCTAGAATGACCACTGCAATAATTGCGGCCATTGCTGTAGCGGCAATAACAAGATATTTCTTGGAACCGGTTTTAGTCGCAAGAACAATGTCTTGAGCTGAAGTGTCTGCTATTTTTGCCATTCTGAGTTCTCTCTTTCAGATGTTTCATCGAGAGACATCTGAAAACACAGTAATCTTTTGACTTAGACGACACATAATTTAGAAGGTTACAACTGAGATTTTAAAAGTCAGGTTAGAATGCGAGGAGGAAGCAGTATCAACGATTCGCGCGAGAGTAAGCAGCAATGATCAATATGGATTTTTCAAAGCAAGTGGTAATAGATAGCAACGCCCAGCAATGGGTGGCAAGCCCAAAATCTGGGGTGTGGCGTAAGCCTTTAGCGCGGGAAGACGCTGAGAGAGGCCATGCTACCAGTATTGTAAAGTACCAACCAGGGGCTAGCTTTTCAGAGCATGGCCATCCTCTGGGCGAGGAAATTCTAGTGCTCTCAGGAACCTTCTCGGATGAGACGGGTGATTATGGTCGTGGAAGCTATTTCCGAAATCCAAAGGGATTCAGCCATTCACCCTTTAGTGAGGGCGGGTGTGAAATATTTGTCAAGCTGCATCAGTTTCAAGCCGACGATCACGCCCGGGTGTGTATCGATACAGCGAAGGAACACTGGCGCCGTGGCCAAGGTAATCTGCAGGTGATGCCATTGCATAGTCACGCAGCAGAGTCGGTGGCGTTGGTGTTTTGGCCAGCAGGAGAGGTTTTTCAATACCATAGCCATTTTGGTGGCGAGGAAATTTATGTCATCAGCGGCGAGTTCATCGATGAGCACGGTCGCTATCCGGCCGGCACGTGGATTCGTAGTCCCCATCTAAGCAAGCATCACCCCTATGTGGAAGAAGATACCCTAATATGGGTTAAAGTTGGCCATCTTCACGCTTAGAAGAGTTTCGAAAAACAGCGCCCACCTGTTATTGTAAGCCGTGTGATCCAATAATAAATACTAGCGCCTACTGGGCGACTAAAAAGATGGAGGCTTCACCCATGTCACATCACCGTCAGCCTTGGGGCATACCCCTAGCGCTGCTCGCAGCTGCCAGGGCTCTACTGCTTTGTGCGCTGCTAGCGAGCAGCGTAAGTGCTCAAGAAGACACTGAAATATCCGATGCCATAGCCGGGGCAATGCAGGCTATGGATGAGTTTATGTTGGGGTTTAATGCCAAGGATATGGACGCTTGGGCCTCTTCTCTGAATTACCCCCATGTACGCTTTGCCAGTGGCGGCGTTACCGTGTGGGATTCCGCTGTGGAGTTTACACAACGAAACCCGTTCGCGAGCCTTGCTAATGCAGGTTGGGATCATTCCCATTGGCTAACCCGCGATGTGACCTTGGTGTCACCGGGTAAAGTTCACATAGCGACGGTGTTTCAAAGATTCAACAGCGCCAATCAAGTGATTGGAACCTACGAATCCCTTTATATTGTCACAAAAGTAGATGGCCATTGGGGCACTCAGGCGCGCTCTAGTTTGGCCCCTTAGGGTGTGCTGAAAATCGTGGCCGGTTGAAAATTGTCGACTGATCAATACAGTTAAAAAGAGTGTTAAAAATTATCGAGGAGAGTGTTATGACAGGTTTTTTGAAACGCAAGATGTTGGTGTCGATTGCGGCTGCCACAGGTTTAGCGCTGTTAGCAGCGTCTACCAATGCAGCCCAAGATCTTGGCTTACCGATGACAAAGCCGGAAGACGTGGGCATGTCTACTGAACGCTTAGAACGCATCGGCCCAGCCATGCAAAAATATATCGATGAAAGTTTGGTGCCAGGTGTAATTACACTGGTAGCGCGTAAAGGCAAGATCGTTCATTTTGAGACTCAGGGTTTTATGGATGTAGACAGCGGCAAGCCAATGCAGCCCGATGCCATATTTCGTATCGCGTCTATGACCAAGCCTATAACTTCGGTTGCCTTAATGATGCTATGGGAAGAGGGTGCATTCCAGTTACGAGATCCGGTAAGTAAATTTATTCCAAGTTTTGAAAATCAGGTGGTCTCCACTACGAGCGACGCCAGCGGTGAGAGCGGTGAATTAGTGCCTGTAAAGCGCCCCGCGACTATCCGAGACATGCTGACCCATACCGCAGGTATGGCCAATAGCTATCGTGGCAATGCGGCTTTTTACGCCGATGTTGGCCGTATCACCGAAGAAGATACGCTTGGCTCTTATATCGACCGACTGGCCGAGCTACCATTAAACTATCAGCCAGGTGAAGAATGGCAGTATTCTGCTGCGACGAATGTGGTTGGCAGGCTAGTTGAGGTCATTTCTGGTCAGCCCCTCGATGAGTTTATGCAAGAGCGAATCTTAGGACCACTTGGCATGAATGATACCCACTTTTTCATGGATGATGATAAAGGCGGGCGACTGATGTCTCAGTACACACCGGGGCCGGATAACAACAAAATCGTCCTGCAAGACCCGGGCTCCAATGCAAGTCGCTGGATCACCAACGCCAACAAGCGAGTGTTTACCGGCGCTGGTGGTTTAGTATCTACACCGCATGACTATATTCGGTTTCAACAGGCAATGTTGAATGGCGGCGAGCTAGACGGTGTTAGGTTGCTCTCTCCAACCACTATCGATTTAATGATGGAAAACCACACTGCTGACTTGCCCCTGTGGCTGCCTGGTCCCGGCATGGGGTTTGGTTTGGGTTGGGCGGTGGTTGAAGATCGAGGCGAGGCAGCAACACCGCTAAGCGAAGGTTCTGCGTATTGGGGAGGCGCCTACTGCACGCTGTCTTGGATTGACCGTGATGAAGAATTGATTGGCATCGTGATGACACAAGTGCGGCCTTACAACCATATTAATATCCGGCAGGATTTTCAGGTGTTGGCAACTCAGGCGATCATTCAGTAGGGTGATTCCATTCCAGCAAAAGGGTTAAAAACCTAAGCTAATACTGCCCATAGCATAGTAACGCTAGTTCTATAATTTCGAGAAAAATAGCCGCGAAAGGCGCCCGCGGGACGTTTCAACGTTCAATTCACTACTTAGATATTCTCTACTGGATGTCTGGCGCTTCGAGGAAGGCTTTCGCTTAACTTTCCTCGTCTCCTTTCTTTTTTTAGCTAGTCTAAACATGTCGTTCTCTGAAGTCATTGATCCGCATCAACGCTTTTTTTTAGCCAAAGGTTATGCTGAATCTTTGTTGGTCTGTACAACAAACTGGGAGCCAATATAATGTCAGAACACCCGCAGCTGCGCAGAAATTTAACCTTGCCGCTGGTGACTCTCTATGGCCTCGGTAACATTTTAGGTGCAGGGGTCTACGTGCTGATTGGCAAAGTTGCCGGTGAAGCAGGCTACTACGCACCATTGTCATTCATTCTCGCTTCGATTATTGCCGGCATTACGGCTTTTTCCTATTGCGAGCTTTCTTCCCGTTACCCGGTTAGCGCTGGCGAGGCGGCTTATGTGAAAAATGGGTTTAACCTACCTAGTCTTTCTTTGTCGGCGGGTCTTTTGATAATTCTGACGGGGGTTGTGTCTGCGGCGACGATCGCTAGAGGTTTTACTGGTTATCTTGAGGTGTTTGTTGAGCTGCCCGATAGTTTGGTCATTATCTGTTTAATAGTGGTTCTTGGTCTTATTTGCATCGCCGGCGTCGCTCAGTCGGTCACTGTTGCAGCGCTGTTTACCGTGTTAGAAATTGGCGGGTTGGTGTTGATCCTCTATGTGGCAGCGCCTGCTTTGACTACGCTGCCGGACTCAGCGGACAAATTCTTACAGCCCCTGAGTATGAGCTCGACTTTAGGGCTATTTGGCGGTGCCTTCCTGGCGTTCTATGCCTATATCGGCTTTGAAGACATGGTGAATCTTGCGGAAGAGGTTAAACAACCTCGCCGCGTCTTACCCATCGCAATTCTGCTGGCGCTGTTTATCGCCAGCGCAATCTACGCCATGTTGGCCCTAAGTGCCGTATTGACAATCAGCCCGGAGCAGCTTGGGCGTTCCGACGCGCCATTGGCAGATATCTATCGGGTAGCCACTGGCAGTAACCCTTGGTTTATCACTATTGTTAGTCTGTTTGCTGTCGTCAATGGCGCGCTGATACAGATCATCATGGGCTCCCGAGTGAGTTACGGCTTAGCGAAACAAGGCCTTATACCGGCTTTTTTCGGGCGTATTGAGAGCCGCACCCAAACCCCAGTTGTAGCAACCGTATTAGTTAGCGCGGTGATTATTGTCGCCGCCCTTTGGTTGCCCATTGAAACTCTCGCTAGAACGACAACCTACCTGCTGCTGGTCCTTTTTTGCATTGTTAACCTCGCCTTGGTCAGAATCAAGCGGCGGGAAGAAGCGCCACCCCATGTATTCGCCGTGCCTATCGCCGTGCCAATTGCTGGATTCGCTAGCTGCTTTGTTTTTCTTGCGGTGCAAACGTGGTTAGTTTTAATGCCACTGATTTAGGTGTTGATTGATTTGGATCAGAGACAAGCTTACCGAAAAGAATAGTCTGAAAGTATTACTTATGGCTCGGCATTTTTCCCTGTCTACTAGGTCCTTCAAAAGGAAAAGCTAATGAAAATAATTCAAACATTGCTCGTGGTTTTAGACAATTGTGTGGCAGCCAAAGATGATGAGTACCCAATCGAATTGGAAAAAGCATTGCGGCTAGCTACAGACAAATCCTCTACTCATCTGGTTTTGTTTTCGGTGGCTTACCAAAAGCATTTAGATCATGACTTTCTGAGTCTCGATTTTAATCAGGCAGAAAAACGCCAGGAGTATTGTGACGAGCTATTGGAGAGCGTGAATAGCATTGCAGACAGACTAAAGGCGAAGGGGTATCAGGTAACCGCGGAAGTGAAATGGGGCTACCCAAGTTATGAGCAAGTGATCGCGAAAGCTAGTGCAATAGCTGCGGACCTAATTGTTAAGCACTGTCGCGCCTACGGTAAGCTAGATATCAACCATCTAAGCAACGATAGCTGGCAGCTCGTGCGGCATTGTTCTGTGCCGTTATTGTTAGTTAAGAATAAGCCCTGGTCAGCCAAAGTGAAGCTGTTGGCGGCCATCGATCCAATGCACAATCACGACAAACCTCAGGCGCTTGACCACAAAATAATGGCCGCTGCACAAATTCTCTCTGAGGCCCTTGCTGGTGAGTTGCATGTGGTTCACGCCTACGCCGAAGCGGCGCGACCCTTCGCTCCGGCAGGGCGTATAAAATCAGAACACAACGAGGCCTTAACCGAGTTTTTAGCGGGCTATTCGATTCCTGAAACACTGCTGCACTTCGTGGATGCCACGCCAATTATGGCCTTGGAGAAAGAAGCCGACGAGATTGACCCTGATATTATTGCTATGGGGGCGATGTCGCGATCACGTCTTTCGGAAATGCTCATTGGCAGCACGGCTGAGCAGGTGTTGGATTTCATCAACACCGATATTTTGATTTTGAAACCTACAGCGGCGTAAGTAGAGTTGCTGGTAATTCTCGGGTTTTGCTGCAATCTGGCCTTGTAGTAAGGCCAGCACCTTGGGCTAGCGAAACCAGAACTCGATTTCAGCGGTATCGCCTATAAATTCGGCTGCATGTTCAACCCCCGCAGGCACGTGATACCACTCGCCCGTAGCAATAGTCTTGGTTTCGCCGTTCATGGTTAACAGTAATTCGCCTTTAGTGATAATGCCTACATTCTCAGTGTCGTGGCTGTGAGGTTCTATTGCAGTGCCTGCTGGGTAGGAGGCGAACAAAACATCACAGTCTTTAGCTTCCAGTCGAAAGGCCTCAAAGCGCCCCTCGAACGCAGGTAGGCTGCGAATCAATTCTGGGTAGTTGTTACGTAAACTCATTGTGGTTCTCTCCTGTGAGTGAGCCTCGGCGGTGTTTTTCCGCCCTTGGTAGCCTAGGCCAAAAAACCAAGCACAGCCACTGTGCCCGACGATCTCAGTTTCATCAACCAACTAAAATTTTGATACTCCTGTGAATAGACTTTACGTAGACTTGGTCTTTAGTAGTTCGGGTTATATACTCTGGGGTGGTCATAATCCAAGTGTGTTCATAACTATCAGAAAAATAAAGGATTTTGCTGTTTTTTCGGCCCGCAAGCCCAATTCCAGCGTTACTTCAGGCATCAGTCCTGTTATTGAGGAGCAACTACAATGTCCATGTTTGCAATCGTAAACCTCGTTCTATTCACCGCCCTGCTGGTTTTCTTAGTGCAGATGGGTAAGCGCGAAGTAAGTCTTTCCCGCCGCGTCTTAATGGGCTTGATCGCCGGTAGCGTCTTCGGATTTTACCTGCAGTTCGCCTTTGGCTATCAAGATGCGGTGGTGGCGCAGACACTGGAATGGACCAATATCATCGCCAATTCCTATGTCAACTTGCTTCGCATGATCATTATGCCGTTAGTGCTGATTACAATGATTGCCGCGGTGATGAAAGCAGAAGAAATTAAATCACTGGGCAAGATTGGCGGTTCGGTTGTTGGGGTGCTAATTTTTACTACCATGATCGCGGCATTAATCGGCATCATGATGGCAACCCTATTTGGGCTAAATGCCGGCGAATTAGCGGCAGGTGCCACTGAATTGGCCCGTGCCGAAGTGCTAGAAGCGCGCGTTGGCGGGGTTGCCGATCTGAGCTTGCCAGAATTATTGGTGAGTTTTGTGCCGCAAAATATTTTCAGTGATTTAGCGGGTTCTCGCGATATTTCGATTATCGCCGTGGTTGTGTTTGGCCTGCTGATGGGCATCGCTTCATTGCTGGTGGCTGAAGAGAACAAAGAACACGGCGAACGAATTCGCGGCTTTGTAGACACGACTCAGATTGTAGTGATGCGCCTCGTCAAGCTGGTTATCAGCTTAACGCCTTACGGTGTTCTCGCGCTGATGAGCCGCGTGATTGCCACCTCAGACGGTAACGCGATCATAACCTTGATCGGTTTTGTGATTGCCTCTTACATCGCAATTGCGCTTATGTTTATCGTTCACGGGATCATGATCGCAATGCTAGGCGCTAATCTAAAAACCTACTTCGAGAAAGTATGGCCGGTGCTCACCTTCGCATTTGTAACCCGCAGTTCAGCGGCGGCAATTCCGTTGACAATTAGAGTGCAGATAGAAGAGCTAAAAATTCCAGCTCCTATTGCCAATATAGCTGCGTCTTTTGGCGCCACTATTGGTCAAAATGGCTGTGCGGGTATTTACCCTGCTATGTTGGCAGCAATGGTTGCGCCTACCATGGGTGTTGATATTGACCTGAGCTTTATCGCCAGCTTACTGCTTATTATTGCGGTGGGTTCATTCGGTATCGCTGGAGTGGGCGGTGGCGCCACCAATGCTGCATTGGTGGTGCTTCCAGCGATGGGCTTTCCGGTGACAGTGGCGGCCTTGCTAATATCTATTGAGCCTCTTATTGATATGGCGCGAACAGCGTTAAATGTGAATGGCTCGATTACTGCGGGTATGGTGACATCGCGTTTAATCGGTGATTCCGCCACTGATCCATCGAAAGAAGTTGCAGGACAAACCGTATCTGAAAGCTAAGCGTGGGATAGGGCAAATGCAAAATCGAAAAAGGCCGGGAGCACTCTCTCGGCCTTTTTTTTCCAGCTTATTTTTTGCAAAGTATAAGCAGCAGCGCAGCCCACTGCTGTAGCTTTTGGAAGGATAACTCACAAAATATCAACGCTGAAAAGCTACGTTGAGAAGATAGCCAAATCCCAATTAAGTCACAGTCAAAGGGGAGTTCAATGTGTTTAGGAAAGTAGTCTTAGCGCTGTTAGTGGTCGGGCTGACGCAGCTGTCGGTAGCCCAGTCGTTATTTGATGTGAGCGAAGCGTCTATTGTTGAAATGCAGAGCGCCATGGCCGCTGGCCGCGTTACCTCGGTTGAACTTGTTCAGCAGTATTTAAAGCGCATCGAGCTTTTCGATTCGGCTGGTCCAAAATTGGCGAGTATACTGAGGACGAACCCTGACGCTTTAGCCATCGCTGCTGCCCTTGATGAAGAGAGGCGAGTTTCTGGGCCGCGCGGCCCAATGCACGGCATTCCTATTATTGTAAAAGACAACTACAACGTCGACGGCTTGCCCACTAGCGGCGGGTCTGTTGCCCTTGCTCAGTTCATGCCCAATACCGAGGCAACCCAGGTTGTTAAGCTGCGAGCTGCTGGCGCTATTGTTTTAGCTAAGGCAAACCTGCATGAATACGCCTACGGTATAACAACTGTTAGTTCGATAGGCGGACAGACTCTCAACCCCTATGATATCCGTCGAGTTCCGGGCGGCTCCAGTGGTGGCACTGGGGCTGCGATTGCGGCAAGTTTTGCGGCAATCGGCTTGGGCTCAGACACCTGCGGCTCGGTGCGTATTCCTTCGGCGTTTAATAATTTGTTTGGGCTACGCCCTAGCAAGGGGCTATCCAGTATCTATGGCATTATGCCACTGTCCCATACCCAAGATGTCGGTGCGCCACTGGCTCGTAGTTTGGAAGATCTTGCCGTTAGCTTAGATATTGTCAGCGGCTTTGATGAAAATGATCCCGCAACGGATCTAGTGGCAGGTCGAGCCCCCAGCAGTTTTCTAGCACGCTTAGATTCCATCGATCTTAAGACCGTACGTCTGGGTCGTCTAGTGGACTACATGGAACGGGCTAACCCGGCAATACGCACGGGCATTAACGACGCTCTCGATTGGTATGCCAGTCAGGGCGCTGAGATTGTTGATATAGAAATCCCTGGGTTGAGTGAACTGCTGTCAGCATCAGGGGTGATTGGGTTTGAATTTGAGAACGATCTGAACCAGTATTTATCAGAGTTTGGTTCACTGGCAATCAACGACTTAGATCAAATCGTTGCCCAAGGACTCTATCATCAGCAAATTGACGGTGTGCTTACTCGCGGTAGCATGGGAGAGTTTGATCCGGTGGCTTACGCCGGGGCTCTGGCCAAACGGGACGAGCTCAGGCAGCTACTTGAAGCTACACTGGCTACGCAGAATCTTGATGCTATCGTTTACCCTCCAATTATGGAATTGCCGGTAATTATCGGCAATTCTCAGCCTGGCAATAACTGCAGCATTAGCGCCAATTCGGGGCTTCCAGCACTGTCTATGCCAATTGGCTTTACCCAACAAGGCTTGCCCGTTGCTATGGAATTGCTGGGTAAATTTTTAGACGATGAGGTATTGCTTGCGTTGGCCTACGACTTTGAGCAGACCCAGAAGCCGCGGCGGACTCCTGCTGTGACTCCGCCAATTGCTGAAGATGGGCCGCCACGGCCTATTGGGTATCAGATCCAGTTTTCTCAAGATAATGTAATTCTTGCGGCTGAGCTACAGTGGGATACATTGACCAATGAGCTTAGATTTTCAGTCCGCAGCGAAGGCCAACAGCGCGTGACTGCGCTTACTTTATCTGTGAACACAGAGGCTTTGGATAAGTTTGATGAGCCGATACTTGCAAATCTGTTGCGGCCTATTCAAGACAGTGCTCAAGGTTCGGTGTTTTTAGACCCCAACTTACGTTTGGGTTTAGCCGAGGGGCGGGTTTATTTAAAGATCTTTGCGCCTTCGCTGCCGTTAAACGGCATAGTCGTGGCAGTGCAATAAGCGGCAGGACACTAAATGATTGTGCAATAAACGAATGGACTATTAAGGCCCGGGTAAGTTAGCTTAGGCTTCGATAATACTGCTAGTAACACCAATAATAACTATAAGGTTTTGGTATGTCTGAAGAAAATAGCACAGAGCAAGAAATCGATCCGGCCCCGGCCCCTGAAGCTGTAAACCCTTATACCTCAAAAAAGGCCAGAAACTATACCCTTGGATTATTGACCGTAGTTTATAGCTTTAATTTTATCGACAGACAGCTTCTGTCTATCTTACAAGAATCTATTAAAGTGGATTTGTCGCTGAGCGATAGTCAGCTGGGTCTGCTGACGGGCTTTGCATTTGCATTATTTTATGTGACTGCGGGTATTCCTATCGCCCGTATAGCGGATCGCTCTAATCGGCGTAATATCGTCGCAATTTCTATTGGGCTGTGGAGCTTCATGACAGCACTAAGCGGTCTCGTGCAGA
>JBLGBD010000095.1:0-12433 GCA_047617585.1 Pseudohongiellaceae bacterium
TTATTCCGGCCGCTCGCACCTCTCCGAGGTGCCCTCAATCGGTCAGAAGCCCTGGAAAGCGGTCTTCTTCGGTCAATCGGTGCTTCGCGAGATTGCCGGTCTAACACACCCCCACCACCCCAGCGCTCGCAGTTCCTAGTGAGGGTTTTCGCTATTCGCTATTCGCCACACGGCAATTGAGCTAAGCAGCGTCGGAGCCACAGTTATTGCCGTTAGCCATTATTCAGTCGAGATGCGGGCAGTTAGCGGAAACCACATTAAAGCCGCACGCCGAGTGCAGTAAAAAGACCGCTTTTCAGGGCTTTTTACGGAATGAGGGAAGGCCCCCAGGGCCGCAGGCAGTGGTTGGAGTTGACTGCCCGTAGCTCGACTCGAGGCCATTACTAATCTCAAAGCTATATACATATTTTGAAAGGCCAAAAAGCTAAGGGCTCAGATATTACAAAATTATCAGCATTGCTTTTAGCTAGGACACATTTGAAGATCAAGCACGCCCTGAAAGACCGCTCTGGGCCATAGGCAGTGGCTGGAGTTGACTCTCCGTAGCTCGACTCGAGGCCATTCCTGTCCCCCAATCGGCCCATCAGAGTTTATTCAACTCCAAATAAAAAAATCTGATGCTATTAAGTCTTTGATGTATTGAAAAAACAAAAAGCCTAAGCACTAGTTTCTCTGATTTATGCGAATGTTTTGCGCTACAATCTCGCGCGTCTAAATTGGCCGCCAACACTTGGGGCGGTCTTGCAGCCAAATTTGACTCAACTATTTATCAGACATATTTATCAGACATATTTATCAGGCATATTTATCAGGCATATCATGCAATCTCTTTTTGACCTTAGCCTACCGAGCGACAACTATCAGTCTGCTTATTGGAGCGATGCCCATGGCTTTGCACCCACTCTCGCCATTTTCGAAGCCGCGATGGCCAGCGATGGCCCGATGCTGGTGGTTTGCCAAGACAATGAAACCGTCGAGAGATTCAAACGAGAGTTGGCGTATTTTTGCAAGCAGCATGAAGGCATAGAGGTTTTTAGCCTCCCCGACTGGGAAACCCTGCCCTATGATAATTTCTCTCCCCATCAAGACATTATCTCTGATCGCCTAAATGCCCTGTATCACTTGCCCGAGCTAACCTCAGGCATTCTAGTGTTATCCATCACTAGTTTGATGCACAAGCTACCTCCCCACAGCTACATCACGGCCAACAGCTTAAACCTTAAAGTTGGCCAAACTCTCGATCTGATAGAAATGCGCCGACAGCTAAGCCTCAGTGGCTACCAGGCTGTGGAGTCTGTGGTTGATCACGGCGAGTTTACAATTCGAGGCTCAATACTTGATGTCTTCCCCATGGGTAGCGACCACCCATTTCGCATCGATTTATTCGGTGACGAAATTGAAACCCTGCGCGTGTTCGACCCAGAAACCCAGCGCTCACATGATCAAGTATCAGAGATCAGGCTGCTACCAGCAAAAGAGTATCCTCTAGACGCTAGAGGCGTAACTGCATTTAGAAGCAACTTTCAGGAGCAGTTTGATATTGACTTGCGCCAGTGCCCGCTCTACCAAGATGTCAGTGATGGGCTTAATTCGCCGGGGCTTGAGTATTACCTCGCCCTGTTTTTTACCGAGTTAAACAGCCTATTTGACTATTTACCCCAATCAACAACCCTAGTTAGAGTTGGCGACCTTACTCGCTATGGTCAAGCTTTTTGGCGGGATGTTGAAACTAGGTATGAGAACCGCCAAATAGACCGGTTTCGCCCGGTGTTAAAACCAGCCCAGGTGTTTGTACCGGTCGACTCGGTGTTGACCGAACTAAAACAGTTTAAGCAAATTGAATTCAAAGCCCACTCTCAGTCCCTCTCGCTAGAAACATCGCCGTTGCCTAATTTCGGTGCCAATGCTCTGTCTCTGCAGCCGTTTGTAGAGGTGAAGGAGTTTATAGATCAGCATAAACCGAAAATACTCTTCTGCGCCGAATCTGCAGGGCGCCGCGAAACTCTTATAGAATTATTGAGGCAAGCAGATATAAGCCCCACCGTATGCAATAGCTGGCAAGACTTTTTAAATTCGAAAGAGTCTTGCCTAATCACTGTTGCACCACTAGACCAAGGCTTATGGCTGCCTAAACGTAATCTAGTTGCTATAAGCGAGTCACAGCTTTTTGGTGACCGGGTTGCCCAGCGACGACGCCGCAAACGCACGGTCAGTAATACTGAATTTTTAATCAAAAGTCTGACCGAACTTCGCCTCAATGACGCAGTCGTTCATTCTGATCACGGCGTAGGCCGCTATCGAGGCTTAGAAACCATCGTTACAGATGGCCAGGCCAATGAATTTTTAATGCTGGAATATGCCAGCAATGCAAAATTATATGTGCCGGTCGCATCACTGCATTTAATTAGTCGTTATGGCGGCGCAGACCAAGACAGTGCGCCACTAAACAGCCTTGGCAACGACCAGTGGCGAAAACTAAAACGCAAAGCTGCTGAGAAAATTCGCGACGTCGCCGTTGAGTTGTTAGACATCTACGCCCGCCGCCAGGCCAAAAAAGGCGTGAGCTATGTAGTCGATCAGCTTGAATTCGAAAAATTCTCAGCCTCATTCCCGTTCGAAGAAACCGCCGACCAAGAAACTGCAATCGAGGCTGTTGTAAACGACATGAAAGACGATTTGTCCATGGACAGGCTAGTCTGTGGCGATGTTGGTTTTGGCAAAACCGAAGTGGCAATGCGAGCCGCATTTATCGCCGTATCGAATAACAAGCAGGTGGCTATCTTAGTACCGACCACACTTTTGGCCCAGCAGCACTATGAAAGCTTCAAAGACCGCTTTGCCGACTGGCCTTTTGTGGTTGAGGTTGTTTCAAGGTTCAAAACAAGTTCACAGCAGGACGCTGTCTTAGAGCAGGTAAGGCAAGGCAAGGTCGACATTCTGATTGGCACTCATAAACTGTTGCATGGCAGTGTCGTTTATAAAGACCTTGGCCTACTCATTATTGATGAAGAACATCGTTTTGGGGTTCGCCAAAAAGAGAAATTAAAATCCCTTCGTGCCAACGTAGACATTCTGACTCTCACTGCAACTCCAATACCACGCACCCTAAACATGGCTCTGTCTGATATAAGAGACTTGTCTTTGATTGTCACGCCGCCGGCAAAGCGCCTATCGGTGAAAACGTTCGTCCGCGAATCACAAGACAGCCTGGTCAACGAAGCGGTCTCAAGAGAATTACTTCGCGGTGGCCAAGTGTTCTATCTACACAATGAGGTGAAAACCATTGCTCGGGCTGCCGAGCATTTACATGCGCTAATCCCCCAAGCTCGGGTAGCGGTAGCGCATGGCCAAATGGCGGAAAAAGACTTAGAAAAAGTCATGGCTGACTTTTATCACAAGCGCTACAACATTTTAGTTTGCACAACCATTATTGAAACTGGGATCGACATTCCCAGCGCCAATACCATTGTTATCCAGCGCGCCGACAAATTTGGCCTAGCCCAGTTACATCAGCTAAGAGGCCGAGTTGGTAGGTCTCACCACCAAGCCTATGCCTACTTGCTCACCCCACGCGTCAGTGAAATGAGCGCGGACGCCCAAAAGCGCATCGAAGCCATTCAGGCGGCAAGTGCTTTAGGTGCAGGGTTTACGCTGGCTAGCCATGACTTGGAAATTCGCGGGGCTGGCGAATTACTCGGGGACGAACAAAGCGGCCATATGCAAAAGATTGGCTATTCCCTCTATACAGAAATGCTTGAGGAGGCTGTCGCCGCCATCAAGTCCGGCAAGTCGCCTGACATTAGTTTGGATCACGATAAATCTATCGACATCAATTTGCGAATTCCTGCACTAATTCCGGAAGAATACCTTCCCGATGTACACACTCGCCTGATAATGTATAAGCGCTTGGCATCGGCAAAAACTAGGGACGAGCTTGAAGACCTGCAGGTGGAGATGATCGATCGTTTCGGCCTGTTTCCTGAACCTTTAAAGCGTCTGATCAGCGTAACAGCACTAAAGCTGGACGCGCAGAGGTACGGGATACGGAAGATTGATGCCAATGTTCGAACCGGACGGATTGAGTTTGCGCCAGATACTTGTGTCGACCCAATGTCATTAGTTACGCTGATTCAAACCGAGTCATTAACTTATAAACTCACTGGCGCCAATCAGCTTAGCTTTAACCACGACTGTGAAGACCCACAGGACAAGCTAGATTTCATTAATCAGGTATTGGGCAAGTTAAAACTGAGCCAAAAAGCAGCATGAGATTATCAAACCCTTTAGCTTACAGACGCTCTAGCACAAGCATGACTTGGCCTTGGGCAGTTAAGCCGTGTTTCGTAGTAGGCTTAGCACTTTTTTGCACCAGCCTCAGAGCAGACGCACAGGAGCGATGGTTTCAAATAGAAGTCAGTGTTTTTAGCAATGAATCCATTGGCGATCGACTCGAAGAAAACTGGCAGGCCAGACGAACTAACTTAGGTTTGCCCGCGGGTATTCGCAGACTCAACGAAATTAGCGATACGCTGATCATTGATGAGTTTTTACCCCAGGCCGAAGAAAATAGTTTCGACGAGGCATCTCTCTCTGTTGAATCAACCACACTTACTGCGCCAGTTGACTTCGTTGAGCCTACAGCCGAAGAGCTACTGCTGCAGGCACTAATGGCGGTGCAGCCGTCGTCCCAAAGCCAGGGCGTGCCTTTCAAATTTATTGATGTCGATAGAGATGATTATTTACGTCTGCCCGCCTCCGAAAGCGATTTTACGCAAACCAATCGGACCCTTGATCGATCTGCCGAGCATCGAATGCTTTGGCATGGGGTCTGGCGCCAAGCGGTGCTTGCTCCAGAGCAAGCAGAGGCAATCTATGTGGCAGGAGGCGAACGCTATGGTGAACACCATGAGCTTGAAGGCAGCCTCACAATCCGCTTTAACGATGGCGCAGATCGCGTGGTCATCGACACCAATCTGTGGCTGGCTGAATACTCGCTCTCGCAGTCTACTTTTTCAGCAAATGAATTACCGCAAGATCAAAATAGCTGGCAGCTTCCGCCTCACCCTGGAGAGGAGTTTTATAGCAAACAACAACTGCTTGAAGAGTCCACTGAGTTAACTTCTGCCGGTTATAACATTGCAAGGGTTTATCACATGGTGCAAAGCCGGGCCATGCGTAGTGCCGAATTCCACTATCTGGACCACCCGGCCATTGGTGTTGTTGTGGTGGTAAACCCATACACGGTGCCAAGCTTGCTGCCACAGAACGCTAGTGACATTGTGGAGCCAGGTATCACTCAATAACCGTCTTACTTACCAAGACAATAGTGCTAGGCAGTTAAGGATTGCCGGCAAAGTCTTTGATTACTTTATGCACGAACAGCATCCCATCATCAAGTACGGCGTGAATCTCCTCTAAGGTTATTTCGCCACCGCCTATTCCAGCCCCCCAATTAACCGAAAGAGCAAGCATGACGTAGCTGATCTCCAATTCACGTGCCAGCACTACTTCTGGCATAGCAGTCATGCCAACTATGTCACAGCCATCCCGCTCCAGCCGAATTATTTCAGCGGCAGTTTCCAGTCGCGGCCCGCCAGTGCAGCCGTAAACCCCGCCATCAATCACAATAGCCTTGTGGTCTAATTCGAGGTTCACAGCGATAGTGCTAGATAAGAGTTCAACCCGCAATGCTTCAGAAAAAGGCTCGGTAAAATCCACATGGGTTACCTGAGTGAGGTTTTCATCGAAGAAAGTAGACTCCCTTCCCCATGTATAATCAATAATTTGTTCTGGCACGCAAAAATTACCAGGTGCCATATGCTCACTAATACCTCCCACCGCATTGATGCCAAGAATTTGTGTGATCCCCACTTGTTTCAGCGCCCAAATATTGGCTCGATAATTCACTTTATGAGGGGGAACGTTATGCTGCCCTGTGTGTCGAGGCAGAAAAATTACGTCGCGAGAGTTAATCCGGACCTGGGTGAGTTCAACAGGGTCCTTTGAGTAAGGCGTGGGTATTGCGACAACGCCTTTTTGTTCAAATTCTTTCAGGGATGAAAGACCTGTACCGCCAATGATTGCTAGCACTAAGACAAACCTTTTGTTAATTGTTAGGAGACAGCCTAAACGCCACAACGCTCAGGGTTATTGTGCAGTTAACATAAACTACGGCTAAGTATTTCGCAAACAGCGGGTAATTGGGTGGAGAGCAAATAAGGAGGTATCGCTAGACTCAGGCTAACCGAGGAAATACCGATGAAGTATTCAGCAAAACCCTTCCCTGTTTGCAGGAAGCACGGCAATGCGCTTGGCTATGCTGAACACTTTTCGGCGATACCCATTATCTAAGCTAGCCAACCAAGGCAGGGCGAAGATTGATATTATTGAGTATCCATAGTAAGTATTGTCTATTTTTCACAAATTACTAGCATTGCTTCTAGCGAGATTAGATATTTGCAATACACATCACAAAAAGCTCGCATTTCTCGGTGCTGCCGCTATCGCTACAGCCTTGAAAGGTCCTGGGGGTCAGGCCAAGGCACAGTGGTCTTTATCGGCTTGAATCCCTCGACGGCTGATCACAAACAAGATGACCCAACAATTAGACGCTGTGTAGGTTTCGCTAGGGCCTGGGGCTTTGAATCGATGGCAATTGTTAACCTTTTTGCCTATCGCGCAACGCTGCCTCAAGACCTCAAAACGGCATCGGATCCCGTCGGTCCGCGAAATAATTACTGGCTAAAAAAACTCATCGATTCGGCCGATTTAGCGATTGCTTGCTGGGGTAATCATGGTAGCTTTCGCGCTAGAAATGAAACTGTCTTAAAGCGATTTTCAGGACTGTATTGTATTGTGCAGAACAACTCTCTTCACCCCGCACATCCTCTGTACCTAAAAGCCAATTTAACGCCGATTCCATTGCAACAATCCAATAGGCACTCCTCATGAGTATCACTCGCATCATTGCCCAGTGCATTTGGGATCAGTCTTGGCTGAGTCCAAGGGTCAAAAAAACCGCCTACAAAATATTGAATCAAGCGGGCGATCCACCCAGCGCGCCGTTCACAACCAATTTCTATGGTCTGAGTTATCAGGGCAATCTGAAAAACAATATTGAATTTAGCATCTATTACTACGGCGCATTCGAAAAACCGCTGCTGTACTTTTTAAGAGATACTCTAGCTAATATCAAAAAGCACCCTTCAGCAAGCGTTACCACCTGTTTTTGTGATGTTGGTGCCAACATTGGTCAACATGCCCTTTTCATGTCTCAATTCGCAACCACTGTTCACGCCTTCGAGCCTTTCGAAGCAGTCAGTAATAGACTTCTTGACCAAGTGAAGCTAAATAATATCGACAATATCACCCTGCACAGTTTTGGCTTGAGTGATGTTACTGAACAACTGCCTTTTTATGCCCCCACTGGGAGCAACCAAGGCATCGGCTCATTTGACAAAGAAACCCTAAGCAAAGGCAATGTCGAAACAGGGTCTTTAGCCTTACGAAATGGCGATGAGGTTTTTGCAGACCACCCTATCCCTTGGGTTGATCTAATGAAAATTGATGTTGAAGGTTTTGAGAAAAAAGCCTTAGCGGGCCTTGCCTCGGTGTTAGGTAATAATCGTCCGATAGTGGTGTGCGAGGTGAGCTATGGCAGTGAGCTGTCGTTTCAGAACTTTAGTCAATGGCAGAGCGCCTTTCCTCCAAACTACCGCTTTTTCATCTTCGATATCCGTAAAGCCAATGGCCGCAAGGACCGTAAAGCCGGCGCAAAAGCCAAACGCACAGGGCACTTCAAGTTAATAGCCTTTAAGCACTGGAAGCCCAGTGGTCAAGATGATGTCATAGCCTGCCCAGAGGAAAAGCTAGAATTACTTGCGCTGGAGTTTACTGGCTCGCGAGACAAAAAAAGGCCTAGCGCTAAGAAATCAATCCTAACCTAGGCCATATGAATAAGCACCTTACACTCTTCTCTATCGGTAATACACTAAGTATCTTTAGTAACAGATTGTTTTAAAACAAATAAGTTTTTAGCACTTAACTTCCAAGTACCCGATTAGTAGCCGATCTGACTTTATTGACCCACAAAAAAACCCACGCTAGGTGGGTTTTTTTGTAAGATGGTGCGCCCGACAGGAATCGAACCTGTAACCCCCGGCTTAGAAGGCCGGTGCTCTATCCGATTGAGCTACGGGCGCAAACTCGATGACTTAAAGCGGGCGGTATTGTACATTAAAACGCCTTCCTAACCAGCGTAAAGCGCGCTAATCAGTTGATTTTTCCTCTTGATCGTCGGATTTGTAAGACTGTTCTTCATGGGGCACCCCATAACAAGTCACACCAGTATACATACCGGCCAAAATCAAATTCAAATTCTTATAGGCCAGCTTCAATTTGCCCATGACACCCGTTTTAGCGGCACCTTCACCATCAACCTGCGACAGGTCCAACGCGGACAATGCCGTGGGTCGCCCGTTGAGGGTCTTGACATGATTTTTAGTAGGCACAAGCAGATTCCTTAAACGATACTGGAATTCAAATAATACGAGCCTAGCAGAACAAAGACATTGAGCAGGGTCAAGCGGGAGGAGTTAATTGGGGTGACTGACGGGGTTCGAACCCGCGACCACCGGAGTCACAGTCCAGGGCTCTACCAACTGAGCTACAGTCACCATTAATGGCTAGGTATCATGGACACCTGACGTTGAAAATTGGTCGGGGTAGAGAGATTTGAACTCCCGACATCTTGCTCCCAAAGCAAGCGCGCTACCAGACTGCGCTATACCCCGAATTTCAACTTCGCTGACGCGCGCCGCGTCAGTTTCAAGAGGACGGCATAATACTCGCGTCACCTAAGGCAGTCAATCCAAGAATAGTGCGAAACTTCAGCAAATTTCTCGATTACCGCTCAATCCTCCAGCTGCAGCCATCGGCTGCGTCTTCAACAATGACCCTAAGCTGAGAAAGCCTATCCCTTATTTCGTCCGCTTTGGCCCAATCCTTAGTTTCTCTCGCCTGTTTTCTTGCAAGAATTAAGGCATCGACTTCGGCAGGATCTACATCGCCTTCGACATCGTGCTTCAGAAAAGCCTCAGGGTCTTGCTGCAGCAACCCCAAGAGAGATCCCAATTTAATCAGCAAGGCGCCTAGCTGCCCCGCTAGCTCGTTACCTTGGGCTTTCTCTTTGTTAATTTCCTTTACTAAATCGAACAGTACGCCGAATGCTTCAGCGGTATTAAAATCATCATCCATCGCCTGATAAAAGGCTTTTTCGAACCGACTATTAGTAAGAGACTTGGCGCTGCCCACGTCGAGACCTTGCAGAGCGCTATAAAGCCGTTCTAACGCAGCAATAGACTGACTAAGACTCTGATCAGTGTAGTTAATGGGGCTGCGGTAATGACTTGCAATCAGAAGATGCCGCACGACCTCGGCATCGTATTTCCCAAGCAAATCGCGCACGGTGAAGAAGTTATTCAGTGACTTGGACATTTTGACGTTATCAACCCGCAAAGGTCCGTTGTGCATCCAAATATTGGCGAATTTTTCGCCTGTAGCCCCTTCTGATTGAGCAATCTCATTTTCATGATGGGGAAACAACAGATCTGAGCCGCCGCCATGAATGTCAAAATTGTTTCCCAGAGAGCATGTAGACATCGCCGAGCACTCAATATGCCAACCAGGTCTGCCATATCCCCACGGTGAATCCCAGCCCACTCCGTCATCAGCTGAAGCTTTCCACAACACAAAGTCTCGTGGGTCCTTCTTGAGCTCCCCCACTTCAATGCGAGCGCCATCAAGAAGCTCATCCATTTTCTTTTTGGACAGCTTGCCGTAGTCGGGGAAACTCAGTATCGAAAAATACACGTCGCTATTGCTAGCTTTGTAGGCCATGTCCTTTTCGATTAGTACTTCGATCATGCTAACTATTTCACTAATATGACCCGTCGCCCGGGGCTCATGATCTGGCGGTATAATAGACAACGCCCGTTCGTCTTCATGCATGGCGTCGATAAAACGTGCGGTAAGGTCCGAAAACAACTCGTTGTTCTGCGCCGCTCTGGCTAATATTTTGTCATCGATATCGGTAATGTTACGCACATAGTTCACGCCAAACCCTTTCGCCCTGAGATATCGCACGACGATATCGAAGGCAACCAGCATTCTGGCATGGCCAAGATGGCAATAGTCGTAAGTTGTGATTCCACATACGTACACCCCAACGTTGCGGGCATCTTTTGGCGTAAACTCTTCTTTGCGTTGAGTAAATGTATTGTAAATTTTCATGCTCAAATTACCGGCTGGACCACGAATCACGCAGTGTGATCGTTCTATTGAAGATAGCTTGACCTTGGGCAGTCTTGGCACTATCCAAACAGAAATAGCCTTCCCGCTCGAACTGATACTGACCAGCTGATTCAGGCTCAACAGCAGCCGGCTCAATCACACTCTTGGTCAATACCTGCAGCGAATCAGGATTAAGATTCACCTTATAGTCTTCATACTCTTTAGAGCCCGGTTCTTCCACTGTAAATAGCCGGTCATACAAATGGGTAGTGATGGCTACGCCTTTGCTTGCTGACACCCAATGAATGACGCCCTTCACCTTGCGGCCCTCAGGATTTTTACCCAAGGTATCTGGGTCTATTGAGCAGTTTACCTGCACAACTGCGCCGCTGCTGTCTTTCTCGACTGAGTCACAGCGCATCACATAGCATCCGCGCAGGCGCACTTCTCCGCCGGGAATTAAGCGCTTAAAGCCAGCCGGGGGCACTTCTTCAAAGTCAGTTTCGTCAATAAACAATTCCTGCGTAAACGGCACGTCCCTGCGGCCCATTGCTTCATTCTTAGGGTGATTCGCCATAGACAATAGTTGGTCATGGTCCGCTGGCAAATTTGTAATGACAACTTTTAAAGGCCGCAGCACGCACATGATACGCGGCGCTTTTGTATCGAGGTCTTCACGAATAGCGTGTTCCAACATGCTGATGTCGACCACTCCCTCGCTTCTAGAAACCCCTACAGCTTCGCAAAAATGGCGGATAGATTCTGGGGTAAACCCCCTTCGCCGCATGCCGGACAAAGTCGGCATTCTTGGGTCATCCCAACCCTGAACCACGCCTGTCTCTACCATTTCACGTAAGTTTCTTTTACCTATCATGGTGTAATTGAGCTTAAGCTTTGCAAACTCGGTTTGCTCTGGCAGTGTGTAAGGCGTCGCCGAATCTGCCAGCGGACTGACTTGCTTGAGAGCCTCTAGGTCTAAGCTTTGTAACACCCAATTGTAAAGTGGCCGATGGTCTTCAAATTCTAAGGTGCACAATGAATGAGTAATACCCTCTAAAGCATCGCTGATGCAGTGGGTGTAGTCGTAGGTGGGATAGAGACACCACTTATCGCCGGTTTGGTGATGATGAACATGGCGTATGCGGTACAGCACCGGGTCACGTAGATTAATGTTGGGCGATGCCATATCAATTTTGGCCCGCAAGCTGTATTGGCCATCGGCAAACTCCCCAGCTTTCATGCGCTCAAACAGCTCAAGGTTTTCCGCAGCAGAGCGGTTGCGGTCAGGGCTTGGCTTGCCAGGCTGAGTGAGAGAGCCGCGAAAGTCTCGCATCTGCTGAGCATCTAAACTACAAACAAACGCTTTTTCCGCTTGAATAAGATCTACCGCAAAATCGAACAGTTGATCAAAGTAATGAGACGCAAATCGAACCTCACCGCTCCACTCAAACCCAAGCCAGCGGATATCACTCTTAATAGAATCGACAAATTCGATGCTTTCCTTGGCAGGGTTAGTGTCATCAAAACGCAAATTACACTGGCCAGCGTTCTCCGCTGCGATTGAAAAATTCAGGCAAATGGATTTAGCGTGGCCGATATGCAGATAACCATTTGGCTCAGGTGGAAATCGAGTCTGCACTCTACCGTGGAATTTGTTGCTAGCAAGGTCGTTGGCGACCAGGCTTTTTATAAAATTTGATGACGCAGCTGAAGCGCCGCTAGAGCTTGTTTTGTTATTCGAATCATTCATTGAGTTTATCTTAAGTGGTTAGCAACAATGCAAGCCTTCCGGCAAACTGGGTTTCATTGTCGATTCGGGGCTATCTAGCACTGGCTAAAACGCTTATTATAACGCCTTCAAACCTTTTATAACAAAACTAACTTCACCACATACCAAGCAAGGTAGTAATAATGATTGTCTTGAATACTAACTACGGCCCCATCTCCGTAGAACTCGATTTCGAAAAAGCCCCAAAGTCTGCAGCAAACTTTCTCAAATACGCCAATGAGGGTTTCTACAATGGAACCATTTTTCATCGCGTCATAAACGATTTTATGATTCAAGGCGGTGGTTTTGAAAGTGGCTTGGTGCAGAAAGAGTCTGGCGAGACTATCGAAAACGAAGCAGATAATGGTCTACCGA
>JBLGBD010000096.1:0-12399 GCA_047617585.1 Pseudohongiellaceae bacterium
ATTTTGACGGCTTATTTGCCGGTAAATTTAGGTTCGCGCTTTTCCACAAACGCCGTGACCCCCTCCTTGAAATCCTCATGTGCGGCACTGTCTGCAAAATACTCAGCCTCGGCTTGGAGCTGGGACTCAAATTCACTCTCCAGTGAGCGATAAAATAAGGCTTTGGTGTTGCCATAGACATGGGTCGGGCCGTTAGCGAGTCTTGTCGCCAGCTTAGTAGTTTCAACGTCAAGTTCACCCGTTGGCACGACAAAGTTGATCATGCCAATGTCTTTTGCGGTCTGTGCACTGAATCTATCCCCTAGCAAAGCAATTTCCATGGCCTTCTTAATGCCAACAGCCCGCGGCAAATGAAATGAAGATGAGCCATCCGGGCTCGTCCCAATCTTGCAGTAGGCCAAGGTAAAGAATGCATCTTCTTCAGCAATGATTAAGTCACAGGCCAAGGCCATGCTTACGCCGGCACCAGCCGCGGCACCTTTACAAGAAGCGATAATGGGTTTTGGCATACGGCGCATGGCGTACATTATGGTATGAAGATCATGGATCCGCAGAATGAACTCTTTGCGGATCGCCTCTGACCCCTTGGTTTTCACAGTCTCGGCCATGCCTTTAACATCGCCGCCGGCCATGAAATGGTCGCCAGCGCCTTTTAACACCACACAGCGCACGGAATCGTCTCTTTCGATGTCGTGAAGAGAGTCAGACAGGGCCGAGCGCATCTCCATGCTCAAGGCATTTCTGGCCTCGGGCCGGTTCATTGTTAGGGTGGCAATGCCGCCGGTTATCGCGACTTCTAAATCAGACATATCTCTTCCTAGTTCAAATTCGGTCCGGGTGGAGTGGGATTCTTCAGCCCGAGTATACATTCGCTAAACAATGTATTCATAACTGTGTAATCAGATTTGGCAAATGGCTAGGTTTAGGTATAATACGCGCCCCGTTGAGGCTAAACCCCTCAAGTCTATGCGGACGTGGCGGAATTGGTAGACGCGCTAGATTTAGGTTCTAGTATCGAGAGGTGTGGGAGTTCAAGTCTCCCCGTCCGCACCATTTAAAGGTTTTGTGAAGTGCATTAGAGTCTTCAAGCCCTTTGAAATCATATAAATCCCAATCTTCATTCTATCTATAGTGCCCAGAGGCTCTGCCCAGAGTACACGTGGGCGCGCAATCCTCGTCCTTCGGGCGTCGCTTCACAAGGTCTGCGCTGCTGCCGCACCTTTGTTACGGCTTATGCTTATTCGAACCCTTACTCCAACTTCACTCCACCCTCACTCCTTCATGGCAGCGTAACGCGGTCTTGAACCCGTCGCATTTAGCCAGGCATCTACTTTGGCTCTCTCTAGCGGGGTGGGCCTTTGCAGTTGTGGGCGCTGGCAATGACCAACCTGCCGAAATGCGAGAGAGTAGGCGCAGCCAGAACAAAGCATAAAACTAGAAAAACCTAAAAACAGTATGCAAGGTTCCAAAACTTGTCTTCTATCCCCACTAGCGGCTACCTAAATTACCAGCATCATTCAGTCTGCGCTATTTTTTGAATGTTAGTTCATTTTCAGCCGAGTCCTAGGACAATATTGTTAACCGCTTCTGTAGAAAACTTGGAGCTGTCCTTGTTCAACTCGCTAGGAGTAAGCCATTTCTTACCTTGATTTTTAGGAAGGATCGTATTTCGCTTGTGGATATTAAATAAAGTGAATTAATGATGGAAATCGGATTGAGAAACCCGCCAAGTTCGGCATAACGAAATTCTTTGCATTGTTTGGAGTATTGGAAATCTGTGCGAAGTGGGAATAAACAGGACCGTAGATTTATTTTTGATTAATGTTTGCACGAAATACAATGCTGCGTTATGGATGATGGCATATCGAGTCGTTCGGTTTTACTCATTAAGCTTCTAAAAAACAATAACCCTTTCACTCTACTGAGTGTGAAAGAGGCGGGGTTTAGAAGGACGTTAGATATTAAGCGAGAATTTTTACTATTTAGTCCGAATTAGCTTGAAGGCAGAGCGCGATAACCAATAGGTAACTTAGGCCATTAATTAAGGACTTTATACTCATCTTGAATTCGGACTCATTGTTGAATAAATGAATTAGAAACCACCAATAAAGTAGAAGGGTAAAATTAATTTGGCAGACAGAATATAGGACACTAATAAGTTAGTACGCAAACGATGACTTCGTGTAGTTTACTGCTAATTTATTATCTTATCAGTGTCCCTAAATTTCCTACTTTTTTGACCATTGATTGCCGCCATCTACAGCGAGTTCAGCACCTGATATATATTTCCCGCATTCTGAGGTTAGGAATACAATGGCGTTGGCAATGTCTTTTCCCTCTCCAAAAGTACCGAGCGGAATTCCATCTAGTACTTCCTGAGATCTGCCTTGAGCAATGATAAGGCGTTCAACTCCTTCTGTGCCCGCAATTGGGCCCGGAGAGACATAATTGGCTCGAATACCATAACCGCCCCATTCAACGGCGAGAGTCTTCATTAAGTTTTGAACACCGGATTTAGCGGCACCTGCATGGGCAGCACCGGGCCAGCCGAAGTTAGCCGCAGTTGCGCTAATGGATACGATGCGGCCGCCATCCACTGCTTTTTTTAAGTAGGGGAGCGCAGCCTGACAGCAGTTAAACGTGCCATTCAAGTCTATGTCGATCACAGTGCGCCAACCGTTCCAGGAGAGGTCTTCAGTGGGGCAGATGAAATTACCTGCCGCGTTACAAATTAAGATGTCGATGGCGCCAAGTTCGCTAGCAAGTTCCATCATGACTGCCTTCATCGCATCTGGATCTCGCACGTCGCCGGTGCGCCACTTAACGTCTATACCATCCTCACTTTTAAATGCGTCAGCGGCAGCTTGGAGCTTATCTTGTTTGCGACTAACAATGCCGACGTTGGCGCCGAGAGAGCCAAGCATGCGAACAATATGGGAGCCGATACCGGTAGCGCCACCGGTAACAACTGCAGTTTTTCCTTCAAGTATTCCTGCGGCAAAACTCATTTCGGATTACTCCTTTTATACTATTTCAGCTCTAATTCGAGACACTATGTAGCGGCTTAGTGTTTTTGGCCAGCGCTAATTGGGTTGGTACCCTGTTTTTATCTATGATTCAATAAGTTGGTGAGTGATGTATGCTATCAGCTATGCCGGTGGTATTGAGCTCGACCGATTTCTCTTGCCGTAACATCCAATTGAGAACTGAGATTAATGAAAGACCTGTTCAAGCCTTTGAAAAACCTCACTCGAGCTAGTTCAAGCAAAGCGCCGGCGGTGTCAAAGCCCACTGATGTGCAGGCTTTTTTAGGCAAAGTCGCTGGCATGCCCAAAACTGCTGGTGATGCCCGCTTGGTGTTCGCCCTGGATGCGACAGCGAGTCGGCAGTCCACTTGGGATATTGCCAGTCAGCTGCAAAGTGAGATGTTCGCCTGCGCCCAGTCCTTAGGCGGGCTCGCGATTCAGCTGTGTTATTTTCGCGGCTTTGCCGATTTCTATAAAAGTCCTTGGCAGTCAAATGGCAAAGAGTTGCTGACTAAAATGTCGGGTATCCAGTGTCAGGCTGGCGCTACAAAGATTGAGCAGATACTGAGCCATGTTCTGGCAGAGAATGAGGTGCGCAAGGTTAAGTGTGTGGTTTATATTGGCGATGCCATGGAAGAGAACAGGGATATCTTGGCTGATCTTGCAGGTAAAATGGGTTTGTTAAATATACCCATTTTTGTGTTTCAAGAGCGCAGCGACCCTGTGGCCAAACAGAGCTTTCAAGAACTCGCGCGATTATCTGGCGGTGCTTATGCTCAGTTTGATAGCGCTAGCGCTGTGGCACTCAAAGATCTTTTAAAGGCGGTGGCAATCTACGCTGCCGGCGGCCTTAAGGCGCTGCAGGCCTTTAGTGAAAAATCTGCTCCCGCGGTCAGGCTGCTGCAGCAACAGGTTAAATCGTAATGGAATTATTAAGAAACTCTAGATGATTTTTAGACTGCTATTGCTTATCGGTTTGCCCATCATGGCCTACTACGCTGTCAAGTCGCTCTCATTGCGCTATGGCTTGTCAGTAAGGCTGACTCGCTATCTTTACCTCACCGTAATCGCACTTTTAGTCATTGGTCTATTGATAGTTATGGGCCGTTTGCCAGTGCAGGCCATTTTGGCACCCCTGGGTCTAGCGGCAACCTTTTTGATGCGGGCCTTGCCAACTCTGCTGCGGCTCCTGCCCATGTGGCAGATGTTCAAGGGCAAGCTGGGTTCAGCTGGGTCTGGCAGCAGTGGCAATTCGTCTAAAATTAACACGCAATTTTTGGCAATGGAGCTAGATCATGATTCTGGTGACCTATCCGGAACTGTCGTGTCTGGTGAGTTTGCCGGCGCTGCAATCGGCAGTCTTGCCCTGGAGCAGCTAATCAAACTGCACGGCGAATGCGCCACAGATAAGGATTCTCAGCAGGTGCTGGAAGCCTATTTAGATCGTTACCACGGGGATTGGCAAAGCTCATCCGACTCCACCAGAAATGCGTCGAAGCCAAGTGATGAAGGGGCGATGGATAAGTCACTGGCAATGGAAATTCTCGGACTCGAAGGCGAGGTCACTAAAGCCACCATTCAGACTGCCTACCGAGGGCTGATGCAGAAACTGCATCCTGATCGCGGCGGCTCGGAATACCTCGCGAAAAAGATTAATCAAGCCAAACAGGTGTTAATGGATGAATTATCAAAATAAGGCGGCCACAGCCCATACTGAGTGTCCTCAAATTTGGTGATAAACTAACGTCCACTTTTCGAATTAGCTTTAGTAAGGATTACGGTATATGACTCTCATTCGTAACGAAGACATCATCCAAAGTGTGGCCGATGCGCTTCAGTATATTTCCTATTACCACCCAATTGATTTTATTAAGGCTGTCAATGAAGCCTATGAAAGAGAGGAGTCGTTGGCCGCCAAGGATGCCATGGCGCAAATACTCATCAATTCTCGACTTTGCGCCGAAGGCAAGCGACCAATTTGCCAAGATACCGGCATCGTTACTGTGTTTCTCAAAATAGGCATGGGGGTGCAGTTCGAAGGTGATTTGACAGTCGATGACTTGGTTAACGAAGGCGTTCGTCGTGCCTACTTGCTGCCTGATAATGTGCTGCGAGCCTCCATTTTGGCAGACCCGGCGGGCGCTAGAAAAAACACCAAAGACAATACCCCAGCTGTTATTCATACCGAGCTCGTAAAGGGGAACACCCTAGAGGTAAAACTTGCAGCCAAGGGTGGTGGCTCAGAAAATAAAGCCAAGCTTGCCATGCTCAATCCAAGCGACAGCATTGTTGAATGGGTTGAGAAAACCCTGCCAACCATGGGGGCGGGTTGGTGTCCACCGGGGATGTTGGGCATAGGCATTGGTGGCACGGCGGAAAAAGCTGCGGTGATGGCGAAGGAATCTTTGATGGAGCCAATTGATATCCATGAGCTGCGGGCGCGGGGTCCTAAAAATCGAGTAGAAGAGTTGCGTCTGGAAATTATGGACAAGGCCAATGCGTTAGGCATTGGAGCGCAAGGCCTTGGCGGACTAACGACGGTGCTTGATGTGAAGATTCTTGATTACCCAACCCACGCCGCCTCCTTACCTGTGGCAATGATCCCGAACTGCGCAGCGACCAGGCATGCTCACTTTACTTTAGATGGTTCTGGCGCTGCCGAACTCACGCCGCCTAGTCTGGATGAATGGCCAAAAATTACTTGGGACGTTGGGCCCCGCGCTCGTAAGGTTAACTTGGACAAATTGACCGCTGCCGATATTCAAGATTGGCAGCCGGGTGAAACCTTATTGCTCTCGGGAACCATGCTCACCGGCCGAGATGCCGCTCATAAACGCTTGCTTGCTATGCTCGATGCAGGTGAAGGCTTGCCTGAAGGCGTGGATTTCAACAACAAGTTTATTTACTACGTAGGGCCGGTCGACGCAGTGCGAGATGAGGTTATTGGTCCCGCTGGGCCTACCACGGCAACTCGGATGGACAAGTTTACGGATTCGTTATTAGCGCAAACAGGCCTTATTGGTATGATCGGTAAAGCTGAGCGTGGCCAGGCTGGGATAGACGCGATTAAAAAGCACAAGGCGGTTTACTTGATGGCAGTCGGTGGCGCGGCGTATTTAGTATCCAAAGCCATACGTAAGTCGCGGGTTGTTGCATTCGAAGACCTTGGCATGGAAGCGATCCATGAATTTGAAGTCGATGAAATGCCGGTGACTGTTGCGGTCGATGTCAATGGCACCTCGGTGCACCAGACCGGGCCTGCCATTTGGAAAAAACACATCGCCGAAGAGCATGCGCTTAAAGTGACTTAAGGCTATTTATCGAGCATGTCGTTGTAGTGATTGGTTATCCGCAGCGACATTGCTGGAGTAATCCCCTTAATGTGCAGCCCATCGGCTGAATAGCTCAGAGCGCTGGCATCAAGCACGTTGTTATCGAATTGATAGAGAATCGAGTTCTCGCCCGCCTGCAGCTGCGCTTCGTTTTCGGCGCTTTGCAGTTTCACTTTTTCACCGCGGTGTTCATAGGCCGTCATTGCCCCAGCGCCATGTCTTTGCTTAAGCATGGCTAGGGCGATATGGGGGGCTATGATTGATGCGCTGGCATTGTTGCCGCCGAAGCCTTTCGAATTAATAATTGTGGCGTCCATGCTCGTTGGCGTCAATTTTTTGTGAGCCAATTGAAAATCTATTCCTGCACTGCTGACATCTTCGGCTAATTCATCAATAGTGAGAATTCCTGGCAGTATGCCTTCTTGCCAAAAGCCTAGGCTTGCCATCAGCTGGTCGCCGGCCGATGAGGCAAGAGAGTGCCCAATATAACTCTTTATCGCGACAACCGGCCAGGCGTTTATCCCAAACTGCGTGGCGGTGGTACTTAGGATATGAGATTCGGTGGTTCTGTTTTGCGGTGTGCCGGTGCCATGGGAATGTACATAACTTCTTTGTTTGAGGCCTTCGTCGCCAACAATATTTGCGGTGGCTTTAGCCGCCTTCGCCATCGACAGGTAGTTACCAAGGCCAGGGCTTGCGATAGATTTTTTGTAGCCGTCGGCATTGATAAACACATCGTTGACTGCGGCAAAAACGTGGGCGCCCAGTTCGAGCGTCAATGCATCATCAAATAGCACCACCACCTGCGCAGATTCGGACAGGGTAAAGCCTACATTGTTGCCGAACGGTCTGCAGGCGCGGCTGAAGTTCACTCCGTTAGCTTGCTGCAGGTTATCCAATTTGCGCAGGCTTTCGTCATCAGCCAAAGCACCCATCGTGTTAAAGCCATCAAACACTTCAGGCAGCAGCGGTGCCTCGCTAGTGCCAACGATGACAACTCTTGAGACTCCAGTCTGAATGTCCTTTATGCCTTGTCTTAGGTTGTACAAAAAGGTGGCGCAGGCGGCAACGCTGGTACCGGTAGTGCCTAGATTCCCTAACAGGTAGGCATTAATAAAGTCTGCCGGCATCTCGGCGTAGCCAAGGGCGAGCTGCTTTGAACTTACTTTTTTGCCCAGCAGCCGCGCCTGCAGCAAGCCGCCGATTCCATTGTAATCGAGCTGGCCAAGGCCGCTGCCGACGTAAACGCTGATTTGATCAGGAGCCACGGTTTGTCTGATGGTGTCCCAGCTTATGCCCATGGAGTTGATCGCATCCGATGCGGCGTACACAGTCATCTGCAGCCCCCTAGGATGATTCCTCGAGGCGTAGAGCGCTGCTGGGTCAAAGCCACTAGGCAATTGGCCTGCGCTGCTAACAGCACTTTGACGCGTTTTGGGCAGTAACACGTCAAGGCTTTCGTTTAGGCGAATCAGACTTTCATCGCCGGTAACTTCAAGACACTCCCAGCCAGCAGGCAGCGGATGGCTAAGCTGGCTGGTTTTTATCTTGAAGCTAAGCCCTTGTGCAGTTGGCGCCTTGAGGGTGGTTTTTTCCTGATAGGCAATAGCTTTTGGGTCAAATAGGTTGGTTTCGAGGGACCGTATTAAGGAGCTAGCTAAAAGAGCAGGAGCGTTGGACTGCAAATACTGGGTTAGCTCAATGGCGCAGCCTTGGCTATCAACCCAAGTTCCAGCATGATTTTTTATTTTGCCGGTAAGAGCGGCAAGACTCTGCAGGGTTTGCAATTGGCTGGACTGAGGCAGGGCATCGAACACTAGCCTCCTATAGCCTTGGTGGTTAGAGCTACGTCCGGCTGAATTGACGCCGCCGAACCCAACTATTATTGGTAGATTGATCATAGTCTCTCTGCAAATTGATATTGCGATGAGGCTTACTATAGCTAAGGTCCTCGGTTTTAAATATTGTTATTTAGACAGAAGATATGATTTTATGGTCTTTAGTGTGAGCGCTAGAACTATACTCCTGCGGGATCATCGGTCGCTTGCATTCACCTCTTCCCACCCCTAGCATGAAGGCTATAAAGAGTCAGTCAACTTGGAGAGTTAGCATGCAACAGCTTAAAACAGTATTTACAGTAATAGGGTTGGGCGCTTGCCTTGCAGCCAGCACGAGTTACGGGCAATTCGAAAACGTAACGATTCAAACCCAAGCTGTGGCGGGAAATGTCTCTATGCTTATTGGCCAAGGGGGCAATATTGGCGTTTCTGCGGGCGAGGACGGGATTCTGATAATTGATGATCAGTATGCGCCGCTAACTGGCAGAATAAAAACAGCCTTGGCTGCGCTAGGTTCGGATACCCCAAAATTCGTTCTCAACACGCACTTTCATGGCGATCACACAGGCAGCAACGCTGAATTTGGGATGAGCAGCATCATCATCGCTCATGAAAATGTCCGCTCCAGGCTCGTTGGCAGTGATAGCGCTTCGTCTGCGCTTCCGGTGATCACTTATGACGATGACGTGAGCGTCCATTTCAATGGCGAGGAGATTACCCTCATTCATATGCCCGCCGGCCATACCGATACCGACAGTATTGTGCTATTCGCCGAATCCAATGTTGTCCATATGGGTGACCATTTTTTTAATGGTAGCTTTCCCTTTGTGGATTTAGCCAGTGGTGGCACGGTGCAGGGCTACATTAACAATCTGGAAAAAGCCATGGCGTGGATCGAAGAGGACACTCGAGTTATTCCAGGTCATGGGCCGTTGGCGAGCAAGGCTGACCTGTTGGCTTTTTACAATGTTGTAAAAGACTCGACCACCGACATTCGAGTGATGAAATCACAGCGTATGACGCTTGAGGAGATTGTCGCCCAAGGCCTTGATGCCCGGTACGAAAGCTGGGGTAGCGGTTTCATTAATGAACAGCGCTGGATCGAAACTGTATTCAATAGCTACCCTCGTTAGCTGGCCGTGCTGCGCCCGCTAAGTCTGTTTTCGGCGGGTGTGGCCGACCGTGTGAGTTTATGAAATTTTTACCGCTCGAATTGATAGCCAGCAATGCGGCTCTGGGCATAACCGAAAGTTTTATTCGCTCGTGTAAACTTCCGCTTTGCCTAGAGCCAGCTGATCTCGTTGTGACGGAGCTAGATTATTATTCGAGATCACAAAGGCTCACCCCTGAGTGCTTCGCGGCATGGACCTCTATGAAACAGGCCGCGCTTGCCCAAGAGGTCACTATTTTCCTTATTTCGGCCTACCGTTCGATCGAGTATCAGCATCAGTTGATCGCTAAAAAAATAGCCAGCGGGCAGGCCATAGACGATATCCTTAAGGTCAATGCAGCCCCCGGATTTAGTGAGCATCATACCGGTAGAGCCATAGACATTGGCACTTCAAATTGCCCGGCTGTGGTCGAGGAGTTTGAAAAAACTTTGGCCTTTCAATGGCTTGAAAGCAATGCTGGCAGCTATGGCTTCAGCCTCAGTTATCCGCGTAATAACCGCTATGGCATTGCCTATGAGCCATGGCACTGGTGTTTTAAAAAATCTTGATTTAACTCACTATCAATCTTAGACATTTATCTCGCAAAGGGGTAATCTAATCTCAGATCAGAAAAAGGTGAGGGAATGTACGCCAGTTTAAACTCTCTACAGCTCGGCCTAATTTCACTAAGTGCGCCCGCATTTAGCCACCTTACTCAAACCAAAATTTCTTGCTCGGCACCCCTTATTTTTACTCCAAGGCATTTTCTTTGCGCAGCAGTTTTGTGGCTTAGCAGCCTGCTTTTGCTTTGGCTGTCGAGCGTTAAAACTACTTCCGCCTTACGGTATTTTTTTTTGTCCATTCGCCCCCAACCCACGGTACAGGAGGAACAGCTCGCCCTAGTTAGTAATCAATTAATTTAACAAGGAGATTGCAAAACATGACAAACGAAATTCAAGTAACGTTCCATAACATTGATCAATCAGATGCCTTATCCAATGCAGTTCAAAAGCGCATTGAAAAACTTGAACGTTACTGCAATCAGATTATTGGAGGGCGTGTTGTACTCGACTGTCCACATAACAATCATCACAAAGGGAAGGTTTACTCGGTAGGGTTAGAGATACATACCCCATCGTTGGAAGTTAGAGTTAACCAATATCAGCATGACAATCATGCCCATGAAGATCTCTATGTTGCGATTCGTGATGCGTTTAACGCCGCGGAGCGCCAACTAAAGTCGGTCGATAAAAAGCACCGAGCGGAGCCTCTAGAAATAGATGAGGAGGCACTAGGTTTAGATGATCAAGCAGCTTAATGGGTTAGACACTAAATGACTAATGATTTACTGAAACAAGAATTAGAAGCCGCCACCTTTAGGCGGCTTCTTGCCCATTTGGATGCTAACAAAGACGTTCAGAATATAGATCTCATGAACCTTGCGAGTTTCTGTCGTAATTGCCTGTCTAAGTGGTATAGCGCAGAAGCCGCTGAACGTGGCGTTGATATTGACTACGAGCAGGCGCGAGAAATTGTTTACGGGATGCCTTACCCACAGTGGAAAGACAAGTATCAAGCGGATGCGACACCACAGCAATTAACCGCCTTCAACAACAAGAAATAAGCGAGCTAGCACAGTCTATTCACCCAAGGTGAATAGACTGTGCTGGTTTTGCTATTCCACTACTTTAAAAAGCTTACTTCTCACTAGGCGTCTGTACTCCATCGGAGTCACCGAATTTTTCTTTTTGAATAGGCTGCTAAAATAGCTGCAGTCAGAGATTGATACCTGGTCCGCTACCTGGGCGACAGTCAAGTTACTTTCTTTCAACAGAGTTTTGGCTTGCTGTAGTTTGAGCTCCTGCAGATAGTTCACTGGGGTAAGAGAGGTGGCTTGCTTAAAACGTCGGTTAAGAGACCGCCGACTCATCCCAAATGAGGCCGCAAGTTCTTCAAAGTTGATTTCTTGTAAATAGCGGATACCTAGCCATTCTTGAATTTTTATTATTTCCTCGTCGTGGTGGGAGCTGCTAAGGTTCTGTTTCAGCACAAGCGACTCATAGGAGCGTTTTAACTCATGAGTAAAGTGCCTGGAAACCTCATTGGTAATCGATTCGCCAAAGTACTGGTCAATAAAGTGCAGCATCAGGTCTCTAACCGCATTGACACTGCCGGTGCAGTAGATGCCATTGTCGTAAGTGATAAAGCGCTTGCGCTCTAGCCGAACATTGGGAAACTGGGCCTGAAACTGATCGAAGAAGCGCCAGTGCGTAGTGGCGGCTCGATGATCAAGGATGCCTGCCTGGGCAAGGATGTGGCTACCTGTAACTATAGCGCAGAGCGTTGCGCCACCTGCCAGTTGGCTTTCAAGCCAATTGGTTAGCGGTTTGTATTTGTGACGCAACCCGGCAGGGTTTCCCCAAATTCCCGGTATGAAGATTAGGTCGGCTTGCTGGATATCCTTTAAGCTAGTGTTGCAGTTTACCTCGAGCCCTCCGGCGAGGCGGATAGTCCCTAGCGTGTCGCTCACAAATTTGATGTCCAGCCGGCTTTCCCTTTGCCCTCGCGCTAGCGCAATATCATTCGCAGCATTGAGCATTTCTAAGGGTATTGTGATCGCTGAGCCTAGCGCCTTGGGTAAGCCAATAAGAGCCACCTGTCTCATTTATTGGGTTTCATTTTGGTAGCGAATCGCTATGACAAAATAGCTTTTCTCTCCGGTAGGAGTAGAAATAGTGACTTCGTCGTCAATTTTTTTGCCGAGCAGGGTTTTGCCTAGCGGGCCGTCCATGCTGATGTAGCCGCGTTGAGGGTCTAATTCATCCGGGCCTATGATGCGGTAATCAAAACTTTTTCCCGTGTCGTCTTCAAGACTCACATAGGCGCCGAAAAATATCCTGTTGATATCATCCGGTGGTCTTGAGACAACAGTAAAGTCTTCGAGCCGCTTACTTAAGTAGCGCACGCGAGAATCAATTTCTCGCAGACGTCGCTTACCGTAGATGTAGTCGGCGTTTTCAGATCTATCGCCCATCGCAGCGGCCTCAGATAC
>JBLGBD010000097.1:0-12348 GCA_047617585.1 Pseudohongiellaceae bacterium
CAATGGTTCGGTCGAGAATCTCGGATTCGGTTTATACCATCGATAAATTAGTGCCAAATGTTGCTGCAATCAAAAAGCCCGCAGCGCCTATGCCTCAAATAGGCTGTGTCACCGCGTCACAATGATGTAGCTGCGCTACAAATTCTTATTCAAAAGCTGCAACAAAGTTCGGTCTGTGTTTGACTATGGTTAACTAGTCAAAATAAAACAAATGAGAGTATGTGATGGATTTGGGCTTGAAAGATAAAAGTGCGATAGTTGCCGCGGCCGCTGAGGTATTGGCAAAGCAATTTGCAGTACACTGTTAGCAGAAGCGGCGGCTATATCACCTGCGCAAGTGGTGAATAGTGCGACATAAAACAATGGCGTGATTGCCGGCACACAGTCTACGGTAGGGCCTTAGATATCACCAATGGAGGCGCGATCAGGACGGTCAATTTTTTGGCTGCCGCTTTGGTTATCAATCGGACAAGAGGAAGGCTATACAATGAGTGAAAAATCTCGCATTTATCCACACGGCAAGGTTGAGCAAATCAGCGAAGATATCTTCATGGTGCGCGGCAGTATCAATATCAATCCTGTTGTTCGCATAAGCCGCAACATGGCGATTATTCGCGAAGGCGGCGAGCTCACAGTGGTAAACCCGCTTCGCGTTACCAAAGAAGTTGAGGATGAAATTCTAAGCTTAGGGAACATCGCTCATGTAATGCGTCTGGGTGCCTTCCATGGGGTTGATGATACCTATTATGTGGATAAGTTTTCCGCAAAGATGTGGGCCCAAGTTGGTGGCACTACTTATACCACACCGCAGATCACCGATGTTTTGTCTGAGGGCTGTACCCTGCCATTCACAAACGCACAAGTAATAGAAATTGGCGGTTCGGTGCAACCGGAGTGTGTGTTGCTGATGAATATCGACAACGGTTTGTTACTAACCTGTGACGCTATTCAGAACTATGGTGACTATAGTTACAATAATTTTCTTACAAGACTCATTTTGCCTTTCATCGGGTTTCCCAAGAAGACAATTGTCGGACCAATTTGGCTAAAATTTATGACTCCAGTAGGCCAAAGTCTGGAAAAGCAGTTCCGTAACTTACTTGAATTACCATTCGATTCATTATTGGCGGCTCATGGCACTTTAATGAAATCAGGTGCCCATTGTGCGGTGAGAGAAGCTATAGACACTGCATTCGCCGATAAATAATTTGTAAATCCGCAGGAGATGAGCCTGCTAAACAACGAATAGGATATCAGCGCGGATCGAAGAGGTCTGTATAGGGAAGCAGCGAGAAATCCTCTACGAAGGTGAAACGCGGCTTAGCGGTATTTATAAATTCCCAATCACTACGCAGGTTGGCGTCCAACGGGAAACCTTAGAAGGTGATGAGCAGGCGGATCGTCGTTTTCACGGTGGGCTAGATAAAGCGATCTATGTCTATCCTCAGCAGCAGTATTGCTATTGGCAAACCGAGCTAAACCGGTCTTCCTTAGGGGCTTCTTTTTTTGGTGAAAATTTAACTGTGAGCGGGCTGACCGATGAAGTGGTGTGTATAGGTGATCGCTATAAAATTGGTAGTGCTCGGGTGATTGTATCGTAGCCTAGAATACCTTGTTTTAAATTGGGGGTGCGCACCGGGGATGCGTCTATGTCGGCTAAGTTTCTCAGTGCAGGTTGGCTGGGTTTTTACTTGCGAGTTGAAAAAATAGGATCGCTGAGGCAAGGCGTTGATTTCGAGCTCATTGAGAAAGATCCGAATGGCATTAGTGTCCGCGCTCTATGGGAGGTAGCATTTACCTCAAAAACCAGCTCAAAGATGGCGGCAAAGGCATTAGCGGTGTTACCCTTTCTAGATAAGGGATGGCGAAAACGATTGCGTGCAATTGCAATAGGCAGATAGAGTGCAAAGATTGCTGCAATTACCTTGGTACAGCAGAATCATTATTGATTAACAATAAGAGACGAATAATATGCAATTAGATCAGGAATTTCTTGAAGAAGTAGAACTACTCAACTTGTTTGATCTGCATAGCACCCTAGAAGGATTGAAAATTCATCACGAAGCCGCGCCGGGCAGAATCTCTGCAGCCAAAAGGCTTTACGGCAAAAACATTATCACCTTAAAAGACGGAGGGTTTTTAACGCCTCTAGGGCGAGAAGCCGCAGAGTTGGCTCAAGCCCTAGTGGTTATGCTCAGAGAGTAAGGTTATTTGTGGGTCGCAACCGGACGAGTTTCACCTGGCTCTAAAAAAAGCACCACGTCGCGCAGTTCCAAGGGTATCTGGCTAGAGTCTGTCGACATAGCCTCTGGCACATGAATGCCAACACCTTCATCAGCCCCTATTCGATCGCTGAGTATCGACCGGCCCTCATCGGTTGAATAAAACCAATAGGGTGGGAACGCGATGTTTGGCTGATTGCTGCTCCAAAACTCTGGGTTAAGGGCAAAGTGCACTGGATTCGCATCCGCATCGCCAAGATGCAACACGGTAGTCGCTGAATCCAGAGTCACTCGCCATGCAAGGTTGGAAATATCCAAGCGTCCAGTAGGCCATCCACTGTGGGGTATTCGCACCGCTTCAATAGTTAAATTATCTACGACCATAGTAACCGGTGCATCTTTGTATTCTAGGTCTACCCCATGCACCCGTGAAAAAATAGCCTGTTGTTGGGGGCCCGCAATTGCTCTAAGGGCAACTACTGCTTGGCCTGGCGCGTAGAGCTCTACCTCTTCGCGTGCAAGCATGAAAGCAAGCACATCTTCAGCAGTGAAGTGATCGCCATGCTGGTGGCTGATAAAGACGGCATCTAAACCGTCGTAGGGCGCCTCGCCGGCCAATAAGGCCGCTTTCATCTGCTGAGGTAGCATCATGTATCTGTCAAAGCCTTGACTGTATAAAGGGTCAAACATGACCTTGGTATCACCATGGACAACCATCAAGCCTTCGTTGGCCATAAAGTGGGCAATAGATTCTTCTCCGACTGCTGAGCTTGCTAGAGTTGTTAGTAACCCAGCAGTAGCCCAAAGCTTGGTCGTAACTGAAGTAGTGATTTTTCCGTTGCTTTTCATGGGAGATCCTTGCGCGCATTGCGAGCAGAAATAAAATAAAGAAGCAACCCTGACCCTATAATGCCAATGCCGAACAGCCCTTCCACCGGCCTTGACTGTAGAACAAACCACAGAGTCCATCCTGTCAATGTTAAATAGATTAGCGGTGGCAGCGGATAGAGAAAAGTTCGGTAGGGCCGATTTAGGTTCGGTTGGCGGAAGCGTAGGACAAAAATACCAAGTACCGTTGCGAAACTATTGAGTGCCAGCGTAAACCCTGCAAACACCAAAATTGATTCGAAAGTGGAAGACAAAATAAACAGCATTGCGATAGCCGACTGCAGCAGGATAGCATTGGCAGGCACATCGTTTTTATTCTTACGACCTAGTAGCTCAAGCGCAGGAAAATCTTCGCCAATTACCTGGATTACCCTGGGACCGGCCATAGTCATGGCGCTCACTGTTGAAACAAGCAACAGCGCTAGAACTAAACCCGTGAAGCGGCCGCCCATTTCACCAAACGCCGTTTCTGCCGCAATAAAACCAATTTCGACTTCGCCCACCATGGCATCCATTGGTGCGGCGTATAGGAAAACAAAATTGAGGGCAATATATAATGCCATCACCACAGCCGTGCCGGTTACCAATATCCATGGCAGGGTACGCTGGGGTTCTTCCAGTTCACTGCTCAGGTAGGTTGCGGCGTTCCAGCCGGTATAGGCAAAACTGACATAGATTAGGGAAACAGCAAATTCGCTGCTGGTGAGCAATGCGCCATCGCCGCTACTGGGGAAAAAATTGACCGGCTGCGGGGCGTCAACAATAGCCAAAGTGGCTACGCAAAAAATGACGATAACGCAAACTTTGAAAATCGTAAAGAGTAATTGGATGCCGCCACTGTTTCGTCGATTGGTTGCATGGACTAGGGTTAAGGCTATAAGCAAAGCTCCAGCCAACCCTTTTTCTACTAGGGGGCTGGCTTCGCCGGGCAGTGCGGTTGTGGCATAGGCCGCGAACGTCATCGCGGCAAGAGCCACTGGGCCGGCAAATCCGATCGTGGCAGAAACCCAACCTGACACAAAGCCGGCGGCAGGATGATATATTCTGCTCAGAAAATTATATTCACCACCCGAGCGCGGCATTGCAGCGCCAAGCTCGGCATAGGTCATAGCGCCACACAGAGCGGCGAGACCGCCCACCGCCCACAGCATCAACAGCACAAAACCGGAGCGAATATCTAGCAATTGAAAGCCGAGACTGGTGAAAACTCCGGTGCCAACCATATTGGCGATTACTACAGCAGTCACAGTGATATAGCGGAATTTTTTTGCAGCCATTAGAGGGTTTTAAACGCCAGTTTTAGTATTTTCGAAAGTAGAGGCATTATTGCGATGATTGTACTGCCCCGCAATAAAAAATTAGTTCGTACCTAAGATATTTTAATTTGGTCCGTTTTGCACCGCTAACTAATAGATAATGATAACCTTGGCGCCCACTGCGCTGGGCACCCAGAGATTCCCCCGTATTTAGATTTTATGAGCGATACCCATGAAAGATCTTACCCAAGGTTCAGCCACCAAAATAATCTTAGCTATGGCAATTCCTGTTGCCGCTGGCATGGTGTTTCAAACCCTGTATCTACTAGTTGATCTATATTTTGTGGCCGCTATTGGCGACGATGCCGTGGCTGGTGTGGGTGCTGCTGGAACGATACTGTTTATGATCATGGCGTTAACCCAAGTGTTGGGGGTTAGCGCGGTCGCGTTGATCTCTCAGTCAGTGGGCCGCAAAGACCAAGCCGAAGCAAACATTGTGTTTAATCAGTCGGTGGTTCTTTCAATAATTTGCGCGCTTATAACGTTAGTCGCCGGATACAGTTTAGCCCGGCCTTATCTTGGAGTGATTACCGCAGACAAAGCTGCCTTGGAACAGGGTTTAACGTTTCTGTACTGGTTTTTGCCGGGCATGGCGCTGCAGTTCGCGTTAATGGCCATGAGCTCATCGCTGCGGGCAACTGGCATTGTTAAGCCGACAATGATTATTCAAGTGTTGACCGTGGTCCTCAATACCCTGCTCGCACCGATCCTAATCGCGGGCTGGGGGCCGGGTCCCGCGCTGGGCGTGTTAGGCGCCGGCCTTGCGAGCTCTTTGTCAATTGCAGTGGGTATCATTTTATTGACCGTGTATTTCGTAAAGCTAGAAAAGTACGTAGCATTCCAGCCGCGTTCTTGGCGTCCGCGGTTGGATATTTGGAAGCGCATGTTCGAAATCGGATTACCGGCAGGGGGCGAGATGGCCATCCTATTTCTGTATTTCTCGATGGTATATTGGCTGATACAAGATTTCGGTGCATCTGCCCAGGCTGGGTTTAGTATTGGTGGGCGTATTATGCAGTCGATTTTCATGCCAACCATGGCGATTGCCTTCGCCATTGGGCCGATCATCGGTCAAAACTTTGGTGCTGGTTTACCAGACCGCGTAAGGGATACTTTTAATAAGGGTATCCTGCTGTCGAGTATCGTTATGGCTTTTACTACTGTTCTATTGCAGTGGCGCCCGGAGCTATTGGTTGAATTGTTTACCTCGGAGGCTGAAGTCATTGAAGTCGGGGCAGTTTTTCTGCAGTTAATTTCTCTGAATTTTATTGCACAAGGCATCGTGTTTACCTGCTCGGGTGTTTTTCAAGGCTTGGGGAACACGAGGCCGGCGTTGTTGAGCTCGGTCATTCGTTTGTCAGTGTTTATTCCTTTTGCTGTGTATCTTAAATATCAGCCTGGCTTCGCGATTGAACAGGTTTGGTATGTGTCCATTGTTTCAGTTACGATTCAGGGCATTGTGAGCTACCTACTAGTTAGAAGAGAGCTATCTAAAAAGCTAGTTAATTTGTCGCCAACGGCAACTAGTCTGACGGCAGGGGCTGTTGAACCTGCGCCGCTGGATAGTGAAGAACTAGCGAATACGGTGTAGTTGATTTGGGTGGTGTCATAACTGTTTTAGAGTAAAAGCATAGAAAAGTTTTCTCTTAGGGCGAATAAGCATCAACGAATAATGACTGGAGCAGCAATGCTACTAAAACTTGCCAAAACCGTTTCATATACACTGCTTGGACTGATCTTAAGCATCGTTGCGGCCGCCGCTATTGGTTCTTACTTTTCACTGGATCGAAATTTCACCCATAGCAAGGCGAGTGCAGAACTACCCACTATTGACTCTGCACCAAGCAATGGTTTGATACAGCTGGCAGCCAATGACTTTTCTTTTCGCGCCCGGGTTGCTGGGTTTGACAATATCGACGGTGAACTCGTCATTCTACTTCACGGCTTTCCTGTCACCTCAGCTATGTGGGAGCCGCTGTTGCCTGCCTTAGCGAAAGGGGGTTATCGTGCGATCGCATTCGATCAACGTGGCTATAGCCCTGGTGCTCGGCCATTGGAATCCTCAGCCTATACGATAGATCACTTGGTCAGTGATGTGATGGCTGTGGCAGACGCGCTGGGTGCTGAACAATTTCATTTAGTGGGTCACGATTGGGGCTCTGCGGTGGGTTGGAACACAGTGCTTTCCCACCCTTCAAGAATTCTGAGCTGGACGGGATTGTCCATTGCTCATCCAGCAGCGTTTGCTGACGCGCTGCAAAATGATCCGGACCAACAGTCCAGAAGCGCCTACTTTGCACTGTTTACTACACCGTTGGTTCCTGAAATACTGCTTACCTTCAATGGTCTGGCATTGCTAAGCGCCGCCTACGAAGGTATGGATCAAGCAAAGAGTGACGAGTATCAAGCCGTATTTTCTGAGCCACGGGCGCTAACATCGGCGCTCAACTGGTATCGACAAATGAATGCTAGTCGGGCGACAGCCCAGACGGCAGATATGTCAGTGACGGCGCCAACCCTATTTATATGGGGCAATAACGATGCTGCAGTAGGCCGCGGCGCAGTAGAGGCTCAGCGGCAATACATGCGCGGTGACTACCGAGTTATCGAGCTAGATGGCGAGCATTGGCTAATGACTAGTCATGCCAGCCAAATTGTACCCGAAATTTTGGAACACTTTCGATCTGCCAGTGAGCAGGCCATAAACTAGAGAGGATTCAATGAAAATACTTAAGCGATTAGCAACACTTCTTACAATCAGCGCCTTGGTTTTTGGTGCGGGCTCAGTAGCAGCTCAAGGCTTAAGCATGGGCAACGGTGCACAAAATTGGATTACCGTTGAAGGAGTCAAACGAGTTGATTCAACCCTTACTTTTTCTGAAGTACAGATTGACGGCAATGGCTGGCTGGTCATTCATCCGTTCGAAGATGGCGCACCCAACGGGGATAAATATGTCGCGGCAACGTATCTAAACAGCGGGAAAAATTCTGCCGTAGAAATTGAAGTAATCAAGGGCATAAGGCCAGGTGAAATGTTTATTGTGATGTTGCATCGTGACAGCAATGAGAACGGGATTTTGGACTTTATCTTTGTCGACGATAAAAATGTCATGGACCTTGCGGTATTTGAAGGCAGCACATTGATAGGACATGCGATACCCGCGCCATGAGCAGTTCAGTTCACTACTTCTCGCTTGCACAAGTCGCTGATCTTATAAGGCAAAAAGATATATCGCCTTTGGAATTGACTCGGTTGATGCTCGCTCGCATCGAGCAGGTGGACAGTTCTCTAAAGAGCTATGCAGCAGTCACAACAGAGCTAGCTCTTGAGCAGGCAGCCAATGCCGAGAAAGAAATACTTGCCGGTAAGTACCGCGGGCCACTGCACGGGATACCAATAGCTGTAAAAGATTTGTGCTTCACCAAAGGTATTCCCACCAAAGGTGGCCTACAAGTTTTGAAAGATTTCGTGCCCAGCTATAACGCCACCGTGGTTGAAAAGCTGGAGTCCTCCGGCGCTGTGCTACTAGGTAAACTGAATCTTACTGAAGGTGCTTTGTCCGGCTATAACCCTAATTTCCCTATCCCAGTAAATCCATGGGGGGAACACTTGTGGGCCGGTGTCTCTTCCAGCGGTTCGGGTGTAGCCACCGCAGCGGGTTTGTGTTTTGGCGCCATTGGCACAGACACAGGTGGCTCTATTAGATATCCCGCAATGGCCAATGGGGTGGTTGGCCTCAAGCCAACTTACGGGCGGGTTAGCCGGTACGGTGTCTTAGAGCTTGCTGGCTCATTGGATCATATTGGCCCTATGACACGATCGACACTCGATGCCGCACTCATGCTTGAAGTATTGGCGGGCAAAGACAGCCGAGATCCTACCAGCCTTAGTCAGCAGTTTTCTGCAAACCAGTGCGGCGAAGGCGGCAGCCTTAAAGGGGTGCGCATCGGCGTAGATCAAGACTATATGTTTGCAGGGACAGATGCTGGCTTAGTCTCTGCACTGCATCAGGTTATGGAAGTACTAACATCGTTGGGAGCCGAGCTTGTAGCATGTGTTATGCCGACAGACGGGCCAATGGATTTACGCAGCGCCTGGCTGCCGGTGACAGCGTATGAAGCTTACAAAGCACACGCTGCACACTATCCGGCGAAGGCAGATCAATACGGTGGCTATCTTGGCGACGTTTTGAAAATGGGCATGGAGATGTCGGCTGCTGACTATGGCGAAGCGCGTGAGCGTCGCAATGAAATCGCAGCTCGTTTCGAAGCGCAACTTGGCAAGGTGGATGCGGTGATTTGTCCTTCGGGGGGCTCAGTTTTCAGTGCAGATAAGGCGCAGCAATACGGCAACATGGAAACCATGAAGCCAATCATCAAACACTTTCAAGGGCAGTTTACTATTCCTGCAGACTTGGCAGGCACGCCAGCATTGACATTGCCCTGCGGCTTCTCGGCAGACAACACGCCGTTTGCGGTGCAGTTCTTAGGCAGTAAACTTTCTGAAGCCACGTTGTGCCGAATCGGTATCGCGTTTGAAAGCGTTACCCAGTGGCACCGTCATCACCCTGCTATCTAGTACTCGAAGTCACACTAGGCAGATGATTTAGAACGTTCCAGTAACATTGAATGAAAATTCCTGTCCGCTATCGGTACAGCGCCATTCAATCTCTTCAAGTATATTCGCTGATGTGCGCCCAATAAACCGAGTACGTCTTCTGCACTGCGAGCTATCAGTAATGTTGCCAAAGTCGAATCGATAGGTAATTGAATTGGGGCTAATGTATTCCGCAAAAAAGTTAACTCGCGGTTCGCCAACTATAAATTCGATGTCGTCTACTTCATAACGGAACATGCCGCCATCGATGCGATCGAAATATTGCATACCCCAATTTACTCTAAGCTTAGGAATGTCATGTCTAAACGTTGTTGTGAACCGGCCTCGTTGATAAAACTGCAAGCGTCTGTCGATACCAAGGAATGGGTCGGTTACGTTTGAGTCTTGTAAACCCAAGTTAGTGTTGATTAACAGGTTCGGTAAGTTAATCATTTTCATGCGTAAGCTAGCGCTAAGGTCTAAGCCATACTCAGTGCCATCACCGATATTGCCATTGGCCGAAAGTAGACTGGTTTCAGAGCTAGATGCATCCACTCTATCGATTACATCTTCATGGTTGGCATAAAAGACTTGAGCGTTCAATACACCAACATCGTTGGGTATTCTGTATTCCGCATTTACCTGATACCGCACTTGTGTCTGCTGTCGCAGTTGCGCATTGCCACCTAAGGTGTTGGCATCATTATCCTGCTCATCGTTAGCTGCAACGAAATCCGCAAAACTTAATTGATTGACTATCTTTTCAACACTCGCCCTTACTTGTAGCAATGGCGTAATGTCGTATCTGGCATCAACCTTTGGCTTAACAAAAGCAAAGTCCCGCTGATTGGTCACGTCGCCGCTTTGGCTTATCTCAGAACTTTCATAAACCAGAGTAGACTCTAGTGAAAGCTTGTCGCTTATTTTCCAGTTGTGAATAACAAAAGGCTCATAGCGCAGCTCTTCAACTGTTGAGTTAGCGTTGGTTATTTTCTGAGGAATAAGGCCGCCAAGAGCCGCTGAAGGCGGGTTGGTGCCAGTTAGCAAGCCTAGAGCAAGGTTGCTGTCCAATGTGGTTAGTGCCCGTTCGATACCGAACTCAACATCTTGGCCATCGACAATACCCATTGTATAAGCGGCGCGGACGATTTGTTCTTCGGTAGTTGAACGAGGGTTTAGAAAAAGATTTAGCTGTTCGCTGCCATCTGCTTGGGTTAAGAAACGCTGCCTGAATATCTCTTGATTGTTTTGGTTTGCAATGGCCAGTAGTTTAAACCGGTGGCCGTTTTCAAAACTAATCTCATAGTCGCCACCAATTTCCCAATTGTCTCTTACCCCTGGTATATCCTCACGCTCAATTGTTAAAGGATTTGGTGTGCTCGTAAGATCAGTGGTGAAGCGATCAACTGTAGTGGGGTTGTCGTTTTGTCCATAGAGCGCATTGAACCGAATGGAGCTTGCATCTGTCAGCTCGTAGCCAAGATTCATACTTATCTCATTATTAGTCTGGTCGACTAAAAAATCTTCACGAACTATGTCATTAAGTGAGAAGTCGCCGCGAATACTATTTTCTCTGGCTATAGAATAACGATAACGGGGTGAGCTAGTGCCGCTGAACAAATAATTGAAAGGGCCATTCTGACCGCTGATCGAAAGATTGCCGCCGGCCTCAACATGATCGTTTTGATAGTGTTGGGCGCTCACTTCATAGGAAATGCTAGTGGAGGGTAGCTCTGCAAAAAGTATAACATTTACAACTTGACCGCTGCCGCGAACATCGAGCTCACCGGATGTGCCACGAATAATTTGAATCTCTCGCACTTGGGCAGCGCTAATTCGGTTGAGCTGCTCACTGGCTTGGTTGCTCTTACCTGCAATGCGCTTGCTATTTATCAATATCTGACTGCCACCGCTACCGCTACCAAGTCCGCGACCGCCGCTAGAAGGATTGCCGCCACCAGGACCAGGGCCGCCTCTACCAGGGCCTGAAGAATCTTGACCGGGAATTCGATCAAGCATGTCTTGGGCATTGATTGGCGCGAATTGGGTAAAGTAATCCGCGGCATAAATGATAGTGGAGTTATCCCCTTCAGCGTCTTGAGCTAGTGCTGTCGTTGCCGTGAATGAGAATAGTAACGTAGTGAACAACCCTAAAAATGCTTTAGGTTGGTAAACAGAGGAATACAACATCAAACAGCCTACTTTTATTTAATAGTTATTGGTATTGGCAAGTTTTAAGACCGAACACTGTGTTTTATCGACAGCCAATAAAAAGAATCGAGATTGTACTGGGAAAAGACCGAGAATTACTGCCTTTGTTACAAACTGGCAAGAATGAGCTGATAAGGAGGGGGGAAATAACTGCCAATAACTTAGCTGGGTCAGCAACGCATTTAGACTCTTGATAATGCCCACTGCTTAAACCATAGTTAGGCCAAGCTGGGGCTGTAAAACCATATAATCGGCGTGAGGAGAGACAAGTGATGGCAAAAGCATATTCAAAAACTCTAGGTTTGCTTGTTCTCAGCCAACTTCTAGCGCTACAAGTGGTATTGGCCGCTGAAGAAAATAACCCTGTCACGGAGTTAGAGGCTAGGTTGCTTAACGCGCCACAGGTAAGTTTGGCATTTACAATCAAAGCCACGGGCGCGGTAGAGGCCAATTTAGAGGGCACTTTGGCAATTCGCGGCAAAGAGACTATCGAGTTCACTGTGACCGGTAATTTTGCCGGTGAAGAATTGGATATGATCATCATGACCTCAGCTACGGAGCTGGAATTTGGTGCCAAGGATGCCCCCAGAACCATTGCTATACCGGCTGCACTGCGAGAATCGGTACTGATTGGCCTAACTCGTATGGGAATTCTTCATAACATCGCAAGATTGACCGGTGGCAACCCACCTGATCATGGCGAAGGCGGCGTCCAGGATTGGGTGAAAGTGAGCTCAGCGATTAAGTCTCCAGATGCAAGAAGTCTTACCTTTGATATTGTAGTTGATGGCCAGCCAGCTGGGTCTGCTGCACTGCGATTGGATCCTTTTGGTATGGTGGTGAATCGCCAACAAACTGTTGAATTCCCCCAGGGAGCGATGGAAGTGGAGGAAGACTACTTCAATGTTCAGGTCTCTTTCTAACTTGGCTAACAAACCCCGCTGAGCTGTCTCTTCGAGAGGGGACACTCATAACTTAATAACTTAATCGGTTGTTAAATGTGGCTGCAGGGCGGCTTCAACCTAAAGCCTAAGCCAACAATGACTTCGGTTTTAAAGTAAGTAGAAATCATCAATCAACTCGGCGTGAACCACAGGCTGATGAATTTGGCGTT
>JBLGBD010000098.1:0-12310 GCA_047617585.1 Pseudohongiellaceae bacterium
AGATGACCGGCATACTTTCCACTGAAGAAACTGACAGCATGATTGACGGAATCGATGCTCCGCTTGATACGTCTGAAGAGCTTAGTTTTTCAGAAAGTCCCCAGCCAATTATTGCGGAGCTTGATAAAGATAAGCTGCAGCAGCACATTCTATCTCTCGAGCAAAAATTGGCTAGGCAAAAAGCCAAGACCAGCAATTTTAGCCCAGAGCAGCAGGAACAGCTGTTAGAACTATTGACTAAACAGTCCGAAAGCGAAGCAGCCACGCGCCACTTGCGCGGGCTGGTAGAACGGGCCATAGAACTAAATCAGAAAAGCGAGCAGATTCAGCAGGAAATTCAAGGTCTGAACATTGTTAGCGAGAATGCCACCAATAAGTGTTACGAGATTACTTATGGTGCTCAGCATGTGATTGCTCAAAACGAAAAAGTGCAGAGGAATCTGCATGAACAGCTCGACCGGGCAGGCAAGTTAAATGAAGAGTGCGAAAGCCTCGCGGCAAAGCTCAACAGCGATTTGGAAGTGTCCTATCTTGCCCGCCAGAAGATGGATTCGGCGACGGATAGATCTCACTCTATCTACCAAAAATCCCGTCAGCTGCTTGATGATGTCACCGCATGCCGTACCGAGATATCAGAGCAAGCCAATATAATTCACCAGCTCACTGAGGTGTCTAAGCAGACCAATACTGAATCGCTTAATTTGCACAAGTCGCTTGATGTCTTGAAGCATCAGGTTCAAGAAAAACTAAATCAGCAAAACCAACAAATGGAAGTCTCCAACCAAGTGCTAACTAAGTGCAAGCAATTGGTGAATGAAATTTCTCTTGGCAAGCAAGAAACCGACACTGTGTTAGAAACAGTGGTAGAGCATAACGCCGAAAGTAAAGAAACCTTGATCAAGATGATTGCCTTGATTCAAGAGAGTTTGGAAAAGCAGAAAGAAAACAGGGCACTTAACTTAAACTTGCAGAACAGCCTGCATAGAAACCAGCAGCAGCGTGAAGAGCTGACGGTACTAACTAGCGAGTGCAGAGAGATTCGCGATCTTTCAATGGAAACCCAAAAGCGCAATGAGACCAATATAAGAGAGTCTCTAGAAAGGCTGAGTGTGTCTATTGCAGAAACCAAACAAAACCAAATGCAGGCTGAGAATATTCTCAAGGAAGTATTTGAGAATAACTGCGAAAGTAAGCAGCTTATTCAGCATATGATCGAGATAAAAGAATCGGCGGACGCAACTCAAACAGAGAATGCCTCCCTCAATGTAAGCCTTAAAGAAACCTTAACCCAAAGCAGTGCGGCCAAAGACGAACTGATTGGGCTAGCCACTGACTGCCGCGACGTCAGGGATAAGTCGAAAGCCTTGTTGGAAACCTCGATGGAGGTTCACAGTAATTCACAGTCGAGTATTGCTAGGCTCAATGAATACATGGACAGCATGTGTGAGACCAAGGATGAGCTGAAGGAGCTGATTCACACAGCAAAGCTCAGCAATGCAGAAACCGGTGATAGCTTAGATTCTATGCGCGCCAATATTAATAACTCATCCTTGATTCAAAAGGAGTGCATTAGACTCAATAAGGAATCAGTTACCACCACATTGGATGCTAAGAAAATTACCGAAAAGTTTACAGAAGAGCTTGAGTCATCGTTCAAGCTAAACAAGCACTATCAAGATCGAATGAAGTCTGCGGAAAAGAAATACCTAAGCGCTATAGAGGCCGAGAAGAAATATCAAGAGCTGCATGAGACTACACTCAGAACCCTGAGAGAGAATGAAGGGCTGCTTACAGAAGCCAATGCCACGATCAAAGAGTACGGCGATAATACCGCCGAATACAGCAGCGCGATAAAACAGTTCCAGCAGACAACGGTGCAGTCACAGCAGATTATTTTAGAGACGCAAGTCTCTATTAAGTCACTGATTAGCAGCAATGATCAACTCAGTGAGGAAAACCGCTATCTAAAGGCTCAGCTACAAAATCGCCAGCCGGCAACCTCTTCCAATGTATGGGCGTCACTGGATGCTGACTTGCATTCCGACCCGATGTTGCGCTAGAGGTAAGTCGTTCGGCATCGTGCTGTAACGTCTGCTGACCCCAAGCCGGATTGTCAGTCCTGAATCAAAAGCGCCTGTAACCGATTAGTCGGTTACAGGCGCTTTATTGGCCGTCAGCCCAGGTGAGCTATATAATTTTGGAGCTAGATCTTAACTACCATCTTGCCAAAATTACTGCCGCTGAATAAGCCTAGGAAGGCTTCAACAGCCTTGTCTAGTCCTTCGATTACGGTTTCTCTACTCTTAACTTTTCCTTGCTCTATCCACGGCACCATTTCACTTAAAAACTGTGGTCTCATATCGGCATGGTCTGAGACGATAAAGCCATTGATACGAATTTTCTTGCCAACAATCAGCATTAGGTTGTTGGGCCCCGGCACGGGGTCGGCGTCATTGTAGCTGGCAATCATGCCGCAGGCCGCGATGCGTCCAAATGGGTTCATTGCTGCTAGTGCAGCCTGTAGGTGGTCGCCACCCACATTCTCGAAATAGACGTCGACGCCGTCCGGTGCAGCGCTCATGAGCGCGGCTGTTAAATCGCCGCAGGTCTTGTAGTTTATGGCGGCATCCACGCCGCATTCATCTAACAGCCATTTAACTTTTTGGTCACTTCCCGCGCTGCCAATGACCCGGCAACCTTTCAATTTGGCCAGCTGACATACATTGGCTCCCACAGCGCCAGACGCGGCTGAAACAAAAACCGTTTCGCCAGCTTTAGGCTCACCATATTTAAATAGCCCCACGTAGGCGGTAAGCCCAGGCATGCCTAATGTGCCTAAATAAAGAGAGAGTTGATCTTTGTCGAAGGGGGTGAATTTGCTAACCCCATCAGCCTTCGCCACTAGTGTGTCTTGCCAAGCGCCTTGGTTGAGTACCATGTCTCCCACTTTTAAACCGGCATCCCCCGATTCAATGACCTCACCAATGGCGCCGCCATACATGGGTTGATTCAATGTGTAGGGGGTTGCGTATACCCCCTCGGCGCGCATGCGCCCTCGCATATAGGGGTCCACCGACATGTAGTGATTTTTCACCAGCACTTCGCCAGCTTTTGGGGGAGTGAGCTCAACCTCAACCAAAGCGAAGTCGTTTTGCTGTGGCATTCCAGTGGGCCTGTTAAGCAGATGGATTTGTTTGGCGGTATAAATACTCATGACTTCTCCTTCTTATGCGGTTGAAGCAATAACCAGTTTAGAGCCTCGGTTTTGCATGATCACGATGGCCACCAAAATAGCGGCGCCTATAAAATGAAAATAAATTGGCAGCGGGGTCCACATAAGCAAGCCCGCGCTGAGTAGCAATAGAGCCGCCACCGCCACATTGATTCGAGCTTCCAGATGCCACTGCAGCACACCTGCCAGCGCATAGAGGCCGAAGCATGACCAAACAAAAACTTCAATACGCTCGGGCCAAGTGCCAGAAATCAAGGGCGTATAGGCAAATAGAACAGGCACTAAGTACAGTCCTTTGGCAACTTTCCAGCTGGTAAGTCCGGTAGCCATCGGACTAGTGCCAGCGATACCTGCCGCTGCGAAAGAGGCTAAGCACACAGGCGGCGTAACATTGCTGTCCTGTGATAGCCAAAAAATGACAAGGTGGGCGCTTAGCAGCATCCCGGTAAGCAGTTCTGGATCGAGCATTTCTTTGCGGATGAGTTGCTTCATCTCTAGCGGCATTTCCCGCAGCGCAACCAGTGGGTCGCCCCCGAACAGGCTTAAGGTTGCTGAAACGCTGCTGGGTAGATCGCTGCTCTGCAGGGCGACCAGCAATTGGGCCTGGCTAATCAAGTCATAGATTAGCGGTGCAGACAGTGTTGCGAGCACGATATACGACGCTGTTACAGGCAGGCCCATACCCAGCACGAGTGAAGCTAAGGCTACCAAGATGAGAGTAATCAGCAGGCTGCCTTGGGCCCACTCTACGATCATTAACGAGAAGGCGTTGCCAATACCGGTAGTGGTCACGACGTTGATGATGATACCAACGGCGACCAGTAATAACGCAGTAGAAACCATGGTCTTCACCCCGTCTACAGTCGCTTCAAAAATGTCGTTGGGTTTCATTGGGTTTTTGGACAACCAAGAAGCGGCTATTACGCTCAAAATAGCAAAAGCGGCTGAGGTAGTTGGCGTTCGGCCAATGACTAAGAAGGTGACTAACGCCACTAAAGGAATAATGAAGTGCCAGCCTTCTTTGAGCACACTTGAGACTTTTTCCTTTTCGCTATCGGGCAAGGGCTCAAGCCCAAGGCGTTTGGCTTCGATGCGCACAAAATAAGAGACGGTCAAAAAGTACAAAATGGCCGGCAGGGAAGATGCAGCGATAATGGTGAGATAGGGAATTTGGGTGTAGCTGGCTAAAACAAAGGCACCTGCTCCCATTACTGGCGGCATTAAGGCGCCGCCGGTTGAAGCGGCGGCCACAACCCCAGCTGAAAACTGGCCAGTAAAGCCTGATTTTTTCATCATGGGGATAGTGATCACCCCGGTGGAGACAGTGTTGGCGACGGCTGAGCCAGAAACTGAACCCATTAAGCCAGAACCGACAACGGCAACTAGGCCAGCACCGCCGGTATAGCGTCCGGCTAGACACTGGGCGATTCGAACAATGAAATCACCGGCGCCTGATCGCAGCAAAAACGAGCCGAAGATAATAAACATAAAGACAAAGGTGGCAGAGATATTGGCGGTTAGGCCAAACATACCTTCGCTGGTGAAAAAGCTGCGGTACAGCACCGTTTCAAGGCTAAGGCCGGGGAATGAAAATACGCCGCCGATATAGCGGCCTAAGAATAAAATATAGGAGAGGCTAAGTAGGATAAGAATCGGCATAAACCAGCCGGTGGTGCGGCGGGTGAACTCAATGGCAAGCCCAATAGCAATAAGGGAAAACACGTAATCACTGAGTATGTACTCGGTCTCTCGAGCGTACAGGGCATTTTCAAATAGCATGAGATAGGCGGTAGTTGCTATAGCCACCACTGCCAACGCCACGTTAATCCAATACTCAGGCTTATTTTTGGTAACACTGTCTCGTTCATTGGTCATCAAAGCGCAGATCGCGCAAAAACCACCAAAGTGGATTGCCGACAACCACAGCTCAGAAATGCTGGCAAAGACATTGCAATAGATATGGAACAGGGCGAAGAAAAAAGCGGCCCAACGCAAAGCGGGAGATTTCATTATTATTGTTCTCTAAGTGACTGGCTAATTAATCTCATCAACAGTGGGTTCTTCAATAAAGTCTTCGGCCAGTATCAAACGGTCTGGAATGGGTAGGCCAATTTCACGGTAGTAGCGGATCGCTCCAGGGTGCAATGGAGCACCCAAACCTTCAATCGCGATTTCAATCCGCATATCTTTTGTGGCGCCGTGAATTTCTTGCAACGTGGCCAAATTTTCCCAAATGACTTTTGTTATCTCATACACCACATCATCTGGGATATCGCGTCGAGTAACCAACACATTGGGAGAACCAATTGTTCTGATAAGTTCAGTCTGATTCGGGTAGGTCTCTGGAGGAAAATCATACCAGCCCCACAGTGGGTATTTGGCATTCAACTTGTCCAGGGTTGTTTGGTCCCAATTGAGAATTTGGATGCGCTCGCCCATCAGGGCGTAGGCTTGGGTAATTGAACTGACCGGTGCCCCGGCCGGAATATTCATGCCGACGATGTTGCCATCCTGCAGAGCGCTGGTGGTTGGCCCGTAGCCCATATAGGCCAGGTTAAATTTAGCGGTGTAGTCGATCCCTAGGGTGTCCAAAATAAAGCGCCCGGTTTGCTCGGCGCCGGAGTTTCGTGCCCCTAGAACAAACCTGTGGCCGTCGAGATTATTCAAATCCATAATTCCGCCGGTATCGGCAAGCTCGGACAGCAGTACAAAGTGTTCGACGTTCTGCCACATGGCGCTGACACTGCGGACATGGGTTTGGGGTTTGCTAATTGGGCCTTCGCCAGTCCAAGACCAGGCGCCGAATGGACCTTGCAGGAGGGCAAACTGAGCCTGATTGTCCCGCAGCAATTTCACGTTCTCTAAAGAGCCCGCTGAGCTAATGGCTGTGAGCGAGATTCCTTTGGACTCTCTTAACTGGGAATGGGCAATGGTAGCCAGCGCCACACCCACAGGGTAATAAGTGCCGCCAGTGGTTGCTGTGGTCAGAATATAGGGGCGCGCGCGGTTCAATTCATCGCTGCAAGCGCTTAGTCCTAGAATGATGATAAAGCTAGCTACAAGAGTTTTCATAGTGTGTTTAGCGAGTATTAGGCCAGCTTATTTGCGCCGGTCAGGCCCTAGAGTGTCTTTGACATTGCCCGACAGCGGCACTTCTTTGTCGAGGTTTTGCACCAAGTTGATAGACGAGATCAGTATTGTGACGCCCATGGTAATGCCAAAAACTAAGGAGACGCGCAGCAACATGTCAATGTAGATGCCAGTGTAGTAATAGCCAACTTCGGCAATAACATTCACCAGAACTAATGCGACACCACAGCAAATCCAGACAGTTTTTTTCATATCAGCACCGGAGTTAGAGAAGCGTGCGCGGAAGGGCGCTCACTACTGAGATTTAGACTCAGAGAGTAACAGTAATCCCTTTATGAGGCCACTTTCCTGAGTTTCGAAAACCAGCAAATCGTCGACTTCATCGCCGTTAATTCGCGCTGGGATGAGGTCTGTAGTAAGCCCTGAAGAGGCTATAGGCACATTCATATCAGGGCTGCGGCCTTCTATACTAGTCAACTCAACCGCCGCTTTTATTGCCACTTGGTCTAGCACGGTTTTTATATCGATCTGATAGCTGTCTTGACTGCGGGAGTAGCCGAGCCCGCCAAGAAACTCCTTAGCTTCGGGGCTGGGCTCTATAACATCCATAAATAATGAAAGCTGACTGTTAACCATCAACAAGACATCTTTGTTTACAGTGGTTGCGTCGAAATCGGCGATGGTGGTGATGTCTGCCGCGTCCTGAGCGGCGGCTTTAACCTCACTCTCTAGTTCACGGAATGAACTGGCTAGGCGAATCACCGAAGGGAATTTGAGATCGATACTGACTTTTCGTGAAGGTCGCCGCGCGAAGCGCTCGCCTTCGTTGGGGTAAATAAACGCCTCAATGGCAATGCTGCCCGACAGGGCCAGCCACATGAATACATCGCCAACGGAGATTGGCTCAACCCGCCACAGCCATAAATCTTTCAAGCCGTCTTCATTTTCATCGTACAGAAACGTGCTGAGAACGTTGCCACCCGAGCGCAAAACCTGTTTTGGCTCGACTAAGTCCATGCCGGTTTGAGTACCAGCAAATAAAGAAACCTTGCCGCCTTCCCGAAGCAGTAAATCTTCGATGCCATCGCCGTTTACATCTTCTAAAATTTCCTCATGGGTCAAGGCTAAAATACCGGTGAGGTTGGAGAAGTCCACATTTTCGATATCGAACTTACCCAGGCGCTCTTGAATTTCTTCAATGTTTAAAGAATAACTGGGTAGGCTAGGGAAATAGGCGTTGCCACTTGCTGTGGCAAGAAACACATCTAGCCGCTCCTCGGTGCGCGAAATCAAATCGTCTAACTGATCGCCGTTTACATCCCGAAGCTCTAACTGTGGAATGCGGACCGCTTGGCCTACGCGCCGATCGAGTTGAGTTGACTCTAAATTGCTGCGGATTCGAAAATCAGCTTGTATTGATAACGGCGCCTGATAGTTTGCGCTGGCTGTTCTGATGTAAATATTCAGTTTACCAGCGCTGGGGATGACTAAATCTTCTAAGCTATCGCCGTTGATGTCGCGGCTAAAATGCAGTCTGTTTAAACCCTTGCCCAAAAAGCCATTTAGGTTACTTTGTACACTCACCCCGGCTTGAAACTTATTCCTTTGGGCGTGCCAAACCTGAATAGTTTTGCCGTCGACTAAGGCAACGATGCCAAGCTGGCCGTCAGGGTGATATCCCGCCGATAGGTCCCAGCCGATGGACTGATCTGCAAACACAATTTCATCAAAACCAGCGTTGAAATCGAAGCCCGAGGCGGACTGGAAGTAGACCCTTAAACGGTCGTCGAGCACTGCCAGCAGATCTGCCTGATTGTCCCCGTTCATATCGGCAACAATTAATTGTTTGGTCAGTGCAGGCAGTGAAAAGGGTTGAGTAGAAAAGCGCTCTAGCTGACCATAGCTATAGCTGGCAAAGCCAAGAGCGAAAGCGCTAATCAGGCTAAGCAGCTTGTTCATGGTCTTGCCACTAAAATAGACGTGCTGGTGCCATGCCTGAGAATTAAATCGGGCAGCTTATCGTTGTTCAGTGCCAACACTTCAAACTCAAACACCGTGCGCGGGGATATGTATTCCCAAAAGCTTGAATCGCTCAAGGTAAGGTCGGCGTTGACTGACTTGGCGGCTAGGGTACCGTTTTCTGTGACATACACGGCATCGGCCTTGCCATCGCCATTGATGTCGTAGTTAAGCGCCATCTGCTCGCTCAGCCCTAGCACGTTAGCGGCTGAAAAAGATTCTTCCAAGCGCATGCTGGGGCGTCTATTGAAAATTCCGCTGGCTTCGGTCTGATCGAATCCGTAGAGTAATTGGACGCGGTTTATGCTGGCGCTGCGAATAGCGTCAACCACCGGAATGGTGTAGTAATTTACACTGAGAACAGGCTTGTTAGCTTGGCTAAGCTGCACAAAGTTAAGGTTCACATCGTAGCCGGAGAAGCGCATAACTTGGCTCGGGGTGGCAAAATCAAATTGGCCGTTTTGATTAAGATACATCTTTGCATCCCAATCATTCCCATTTCCGGCAAGGGTCACAAGATCGCTGGCTCCGTCCCCATTAACATCAACTAACTGCAGCTCGCCCTGGGTATCCAAAGAGCCAGTCCAGTCGGGCTCAGCCGCGAACTGCGAGTCAGGGCTCTGGTAGTGAATATTGATTTGGCCGAGGCCGTCTTCGCCGACGTTAAGGTATATCACATCCGCTTTTTCATCGGCATTTAACGCGGTCAGCAAGACGCTTGGTGTAAACGTGTCAGTGCGCAGCAAATCAAGCTCGGCGATTGTGCTTACATCCCATTGTTCGACGAAGTCGCTGAACACCGAGGGTTTGGATAGGGTGACTTCGACAACGACCCCTTGCTCTGCATTGATCCCCAAACGGGCGTCCATGTCGGCGTCTTGGGGCCGTCGCTGGGCACTATCGAGCTCCTCATTGCTGGTGTCGAAGACAGAGCTTAGGCTAAAAGTTTCGTTGGGGCCGCCTAGGAAAACCCCATAACTACTAGCGCCAGGTAACACTAAATCAATATAGCCGTCAGCGTTGATGTCACTGAGCGAATCAATAAACTGCAGCTGTTCAAGATCGGGCACTGAGGCTATCAGTTCCCACTGCAGCAGGGGCTTTAAGTTGCCGGCATAGCCTGCAATGGCAGTAGACAGGCTGAACACGCCGGCTCCTGCGAAGAGCACTAACTCGATGCCCGGGTCGGCGCGCAAGTCGGCAAACCCGACGGCAATAATTTCGGTTTTAATTTCTATGCGCACTGGGTTGCTGTTAAAACTGCCGTCGGGTTGCTGGTGCAGAATATGCAGCTCTCGGCCCGTTGCCGGACTAAAGTTGGAGTAGATTAAGTCATTGAGGCCATCGCCGTTCATGTCGTGATGGATAAGCGTGTCCCAGTTATCTTCGCGGCGCAGTTCAAACACACTGTAGTTGCTTTGGGCAAAAAGCGAAGACGCCACTAACCAGCTAAGCAGGCCAAGGGGCTGGGCTAATTTTATGCGATATAGTTTTTTGAGCAGCATCATTCTTCAGTGAGTTCGCCGACGTCGGTAGAGAAATTAAGCAGCCCCAACACGCTGTGAGACTTTTCACTTTCGCTGCGTTGGTAAGAGTAAAATGAAAACAGCCACAGATCGATAAGTGATAGCGCGGTGCTATCTGTCTCCAAGCTTGTCTGGTAATTGAGTAGTGGGCCGAGGCTTATGCGGTTAATTCGGCGGCCCGGATTCCACAGCCGCAGCTCCACCTCGGCAAGCTGGGAATCACGAAAAACAGTAAGGCTGACCCGGCTACCGAGGGCGAAATCTTGGTTAAGCCGATTAATTAGGTCTTGAGCCGAGTTGATTTCACGGCCGTTAACGGCGAGCACTAAATCATCTGCTGAAATTCCCGCAGCCGGCAGAGGACTCTTGGCCAAAATAGCGACAACTTTGGCTCCGGCAACAGGGCCTCGACCGTCTACCGTGACCATTTCAGTGCGGTAGCCAGCACGAGTGGCTATTGGGTCCAGGCGATAGAGCTCAACTGGCTGCGAATTAGCAGGGCGCCGACGCGGGGTCAGCTGAGTTTCAAACACCGTAGTATCTCTCCTTACTTCAAGGGTATAGCTTGGTGTCGATTGTTCAGTTTGCGCAAGCACGTTGAAAGCATCCGGGTGATCTGTGGCTAAACCATTGGTCCGCAGAATAACATCGCCAACCTGAATTCCGGCTGAAGCGGCAGGGCCATTGTTGCTAACAGCGCGAACCCGTACCCCAGGCAGAATTTCGATGTTAAACAGAGAGTCGCTTTCGTTTTGGCTAAGCTGCAGCCCAAAATCTAGCAGGCGGTCACTGGAAGCTGGAGTTGTTAGTGAGACCTGCTCGGCTGAAAAGGAAATTGCAGGAGGCAGTAGCCGAGGCTCATAGCTAATACAGGCGCCAAGCAAACCACAGAGCAAAACAAGCAAAAAGAGTCTTAAATGTCTCATACAGTGAGCCTAGATTTTTATTTTGCGAATGATCAGAACGGCGGCCACGGTAAAAATCAGGGCAGTCGGCAGCGGCACCCAAGTATTCATTTCCAGAAAGCGATTGTCCACTAGAACATCAGAAAAACCCCTAACCAGCCGGCTCACATCATTCAAGTAAGATTGGTCCAACAGCGAAGCTTGAAAACTCGCGTAAAAATAATATGCCACATCACCCAAGCTGGATTTGAACACATCAATGGCAAGGGTGATCCCCAGCGCTGTGGAGATGGCTTGGGTGGGAGTTTGAGTGATAACTGAAACTAAGACGCCGAACGCAATTGCGGCGGGTACTGGCAACAAGGCTAGGCGCAGACCCAGGCTAATCTCTTGATGAATTTCGGATTCACTAATCAGGACAAAACCATCTTCAACGATAGGACCAAACTCCCACAGACTTGCGCTTACTCCATAGCTAGCTAGGACAAGAGCGCCAATAGCGAGCGATGCCAGCAGGTGTAAGTAAAGCAGTTTGCCTAACACAATAGCCGGCCGGCTAATTCGGCGAATTACTAAATGTCTTAGCTGGCCAGTGTCGCGGTCAATGCTAATGCTGTAGGCAGCCAGCCCAACAATAAGTAGACCTAGAATCATTAAACCCAGCAACAGGCCATCGACAAAATAGCCGTAGGCATTACCGGTTATGGCGGCGTTGGCTTGGCCGCTACCTAATAGAGTGTCCCTAGACTGCGCGCCCAGCTCACTAAGCTTCACTATCAATAGCTGGCAAGCAGCGATTAGCGCAGGCCCAAACACGATGAGTTTGCTGCTGAAACTTCGAAGGCCGATAAACAGCTCAGACAATAGCGCGGTTTTTAATCCTTTCATGAGCTTGCCGCGCTGGTGATATCGCGAAACAACCCGGTCAAAGACGCTCGCTGTACGTGAAGTTCAGCCACAGCCACGTCATTTGACACAAGGTGTTGATTGAGTTGGGACGGTTCGATGGCGCCCAGTTCAATATGATGAAAGCCCTCGTTGTCCAGATGCAGGTGTTTTGCGTCAATTGTCTCAAGGCAGGCCATCAGCTTTGCGTGTTCAGGGGTTTTCACTAAGGCGATGTTTTTGCTGTCATACAGCAGGCTCTCGATTCTATCGCTAACGGCTATTTTACCTTCATGCAATATTGCGATATGACTGCAGATTTGCTCCAAGTAAGGCAACTGATGAGAAGACAGTAAAAAAGTTGTGCCCTCTCGTTCATTGAGATTTTTTATCAAGGCCAGCACGTCATCAACCCCGGCTGCATCAAGGCCATTAAAAGGTTCGTCGAGCAGCACTAGTTGGGGTTTGCCCAACAGGGCATGGGCGATTGAGACTCGGCGCTTGTTGCCTAGAGATAAGTTCTTCAGGCGGAAATGACTAAAGCGTTCGATCCCCAACAGCACTTCGACCTCAGCCGGAGTTCGGGCAGGGGCGGGGCATAATAACAAAGCGTGGCGTAGAGTTTGTCTGACAGTCAGGTTTGGATTGAGGCT
>JBLGBD010000099.1:0-12275 GCA_047617585.1 Pseudohongiellaceae bacterium
CGCCCGCGCGATGATAAAAAGTCGCCTCTCCAAACAGCGGAATAGTTTGATTTAACTTACATTCGAACACTGACGAGGCGGCTATCCACGCTGCATCATGCAATGGCGCTTGATATACATCAGCCTGTTTTGACGCTTGAGCCAAGAGCTCAGTTCGCCCCAACAGTAGCCACAGGCATAAACCTAACTTAAGCAAACAATCCTTGTTAACTTTCATGAATAGTCCAATTTTCTAACCAACATTAATTAGCGGTCGCTTATTCGCCGCCTGTGAACAAATTGCCAATACAGATAGCGGGTTAATTCCGCTACAATACGGCCATAGCAAACAGAAACCCTATCTATGACTAATCAAAGTATAAACCTAAAAACGCCAGACGACTGGCATTTGCATTTGCGAGATGGCACCGCTTTAGCGACCACAGTACCTCATACGGCGGCTCAATTCGGCAGGGCTATTGTTATGCCAAATTTAAGGCCACCCGTGACAAGCGCTGCCGCCGCATTGGCCTACCGCGATCGGATAATGCGCTATGTCCCAGCTGGCAACCCTTTTCAGCCGATGATGACCCTGTATCTCACCGATGAACTTAAACCAGAAGAAATAGCTCTCGCTGCTGCCTGTGATTCAATTATAGCTGTAAAATATTACCCAGCCGGTGCAACCACCAATTCCGAAAACGGCGTGACAAATATTAGCAAAGTATATCCAGCCATCGAGGCCATGATTGACGCTGGCATGCCTTTGTTACTCCACGGCGAGGTGACCGACCATGACATTGATATTTTTGATCGAGAACAGCGGTTTATTGATTCGGTCTTACAGCCTCTAACGGCACGCTATCCAGAACTTCGTATAGTTCTGGAGCACATAACGACGAAAAACGCAGTAGATTTTGTCAACTCTCAAGCTAGCAACGTAGCAGCCACAATTACCGCACATCATCTTCTTTACAATCGTAACGACTTGCTTGCTGGCGGCGTCAGGCCTCACTTTTATTGTCTACCCATTCTTAAGCGCAACACCCATCAGCAGGCGCTGATAAAGGCCGCAACCAGCGGTAGTGTTAAATTTTTTCTCGGCACCGACTCTGCCCCGCATGAACAGCATTTGAAAGAGACCGCCTGTGGCTGTGCCGGAATTTACTCCTCACCCGCAGCCATCGAACTGTATGCCGAAGTGTTTGAGGCAGTTGATGCGCTGGATAAATTAGAGGGTTTTGCTAGTATCCATGGCGCTGATTTTTATGGCCTACCCTACAATTCCGGTTCGATAACATTGGTTAAAACACCATGGCAAATGGCATCTCAATTTAGTTTTGATGGCAGTGCTGTAATACCCATTCGAGCCGGCGAAACAATCCATTGGCAACTACAAAGGGAAACTCTATGAGTGTCATAGAACCGGCAAATCTCGTTAGTGAATTAATGTCCGAGCGTTTCCGCACCTACCTCCCCGTTGTGATAGACGTTGAGACCGGCGGCTTTAATGCCAAGACCGATGCCATTTTGGAGATTGCGGCGGTAATCCCAGCGCTCGACGAAAATGGCTGGCTAACAATTGAGCAAACGTTTTTTCACAGAGTCCACCCCTTTGAAGGCGCTAATCTAGAAGAGGCTGCCCTGAAGTTTACCGGGATCGACCCTAAACACCCCTTGCGAATCGCGAAAGGTGAAAAAGAGGTCATGGAAAATATGTTTGCCATGATCCGTGAAGCGATGAAAACCCATGGCTGTAAACGCGCCATATTGGTCGGCCACAACGCTCATTTTGACCTTGGTTTTGTCAATGCGGCCACTGCAAGACATGGCTTAAAGCGCAGTCCATTTCACCCCTTCTCAAATTTCGACACAGCCACCTTGAGCGGCCTAGCCTACGGGCAAACAGTTTTAGCTCGCTCTTGCCAGGCTGCAGGCATTGAATTTGACGAGAAGGAAGCGCATTCCGCCCGCTATGATGCCCACAAGACTGCAGAGTTGTTTTGTGAAATTGTGAATAAGTGGAAGCGACTTGGAGGCTGGCCGTTGCTTGGGTAAAGGCAACTGTCTATAGCGTGCTACTTTAAGCGAAAATAATAAGTAAGCTCATGGCACCGCGCCATGAGCTTACTGCTTGATACTTACTCTGAAGCGGCTTCTTTGCCCGCAGCAGAGTTCTCGATGAGGGTTTGTAATTCACCACTTTCGTGCATTTCAGTAATAATATCGCAGCCGCCTACCAATTCGCCATCAATAAACAATTGAGGGAACGTGGGCCAATTGGAAATGCTAGGCAATGCCGCTCTAACATCTGGGTTGCTTAAGATATCTACATACGCAAACCGCTTCCCGCAGGCCATAAGCAGCTGAGTTGCTTGCGATGAAAACCCGCACTGGGGCTGCTCTGGGCTACCCTTCATATAAAGCAAGATGCTATTGCTATCGATTTGTTCCTGAATTGTAGATTCAATGCTCATGATATTACTGCCTCGTATGTAATGATTGGACCAAGACTAACCCCCGCCAGCAAGGACTGACTGGTGTGTAGTCGCTGAAAACTTAAGGCGGAGATTCTACACGTTTGCCCAACAAATTGTCAGCCATCAATAGCCGCGCCCCAGCCTCCTCCTCCCGGTGTTTCAACACTCAAGCGATCGCCGGCCTTCACTGACACTGTGCACTTACCTTTTATTTGCTGCCCATTGAGTCGGTTTACTCCCGCTTTACCCTGACTACCACCTGCTAAACCCCAAGGGCGGTATTCTCTCCGCTCAGTGAGTAGACTTAAGCTGGTAGCCTCAAGAAATTCGTATTCACGAATGATCCCATTACCGCCAGGGTGCAGCCCTTGTCCCCCACTGCCACGGCGGATGCCATAGTGGCGTACCCGCAATGGATAGCTCATCTCCAAGCTCTCAATTGGGGTGTTGAGGGTGTTGGTCATGTGACTATGAACACAATGCAAACCTGGCTTATTGGGACCGCCACCTATGCCCCCGGCTAGGGTTTCGTAATAGTCCCACCGCTTGCCTGTCACCACGTTAATTTGCCCCATGGCAACATTGTTCATGGTACCTTGGCTGGCAGCTGGGATTGAGTCTGGGACTGCTTTGGCAAGAGCGCCGAACACCACATCGACTAGTCGAGTCGATGTTTCAACATTGCCAGCGGTGACGGCGGCAGGTCTGTTCGCGTTCACTACACTGCCTTTGCGGGTACGCAGTCTAATCCGACGAAATAGTCCTGCACAGGCAGGCACGTCAGCTGGCATAAGGCAGCGAAAACAGTAATAAGCGGCAGCGGCCACGACCGCCTCAGGGCAATTAAGGTTACCTGGCACCTGGTCTGAACAGCCGGTAAAATCAAGCTCAACTGCCGCCTGAGTGATTTCAATGACAACTGAAAGCTTGATTGGCTCACTGCCTATCCCATCGTTGTCTAACACATCAGCGAATGTATAAGTGCCCGGGGTCAAACCACCAATAACTGCTTCAGTGATACGATCGGCATAATCATTTAGCTGGGACATTCCTGCTTGATAGCTAGCTTGTCCCAATTTTGCCAGCAGTTCCTGCAGCCGCGCCACTCCAACGCGATTAGCCCCTGCCTGTGCTGCAAAATCGCCAACCAAACAGTCTTCTATACCAGGCAGCACCTTGGCTGCCGCTTGCAGTTTGCCATCACGAACAATTATGGTGGGAGGAATGATCACTCCTTCCTCCATTAGGGTTCTCGACACCGGCATCGATCCAGGTGTGTCGCAGCCAATATTGGCATGATGTGCTCGATTTGCGACAAAGCCAATGGGTAGGCCAGAACTCGGTAAAAATACCGGTGAAATTAGGGTGACGTCAGGCAGGTGGGTGCCACCCAAATAGGGGTCATTGACGGCCAATACATCACCGGGCTGCCACTGGATGTCAGCAACAATGGCTGACATTGCATACGCCATGGAACCTAGATGCACTGGAATATGTGCGGCTTGGGCGAATAATTCCCCCTCGGGCCCAAATAGGGCACAGGAAAAGTCCAGTCTATCTTTTATATTGGGGGAAAAGGCTGATCGCCTCAGCACAACCCCCATCTCGTCACAAATGGCAGTGACTCGGCTGGCAAACAGGCTGAGTTCAATGGGATCAAGCTTCATAGGTTCCACGCTACACCGAGAAAGATTGCTGTACAGACTACCCAAAGACCAGAGCGAAGACAATTGCCCCAGTTTCCAAGAGAGTTTAGAATGCCTAATCACAGGTAGCGCAAGCTGCCTTTTTGGTTTTCTGACCGCAGAAATCAGCAGTTACTTGAATGGAGAAGGTCCCCGTGGCCTGAGTATTAGCGATGGCGATTCAACATTTTCTAACCTTAGCGGATTTACCTAAGGCTGACTTAGCTGCAATTATCAATAGAGCCATAGAGCTGAAGGCAAACCCTTCTTGTGCCCAGCCAATCAACGCAGCCACTTTGGCTTTGATTTTCGAAAAATCTTCTACCCGCACCAGGGTTGCCTTCGAAGTAGCCATGACTCAGCTTGGTGGTGCAAGTATTTTTATGACGAATGCAGACTCCCAGTTAGGCCGCGGTGAGCCCATTGCTGACAGCGCTAGAGTGCTTTCAAAAATGGTGGACTGCGTGGCTATTCGCACCTTTGCCCATAGCAAGCTTGAGGAGTTTGCGGCCTACTCCAGCGTGCCTGTCATTAATGCCTTAAGTGATGATTACCACCCCTGCCAACTTTTAGCGGACATGCAAACCTATCAAGAGAACCGAGGCAGTATCGCCGGGCGACGGGTTGTTTGGGTTGGCGACGGCAATAATATGTGCAACTCCTACATCAATGCGGCGCAAGCCTTCGACTTTGAGTTGGTGGTATGTACACCAGTCAACTATGCGCCAAGAATCGAGCTTTTAGAGGCCATGAAAAATCGCGTGCGGACAGAGCACAACCCTCACCAAGCTGTCATCGACGCAGATCTGGTAGTCACGGATGTGTGGGCGTCCATGGGGCAAGAGGAAGAACAACGCAAACGCGAAAAAGCCTTCGCCGGCTTTCAAGTAAACTCCGAGTTAATGTCCTATGCCAAAAGTGATGCCCTGTTTATGCACTGTCTACCGGCGCACCGCGGCGAAGAAGTCAGCGCAGAACTCATCGACAAGCAAGATTCCGTGGTTTGGGATGAAGCGGGTAACCGCATGCATTCACAAAAAGCGTTGTTAGAGCATCTACTTAGAGCTTAAAACTACGAAATCACCGCAAGAGTGAAAACACCATATGTAGTGTTTTGCCTAATTCGCTGAAATAGTCCAAAATCGAACTATTTTTGAGCCCTCTTACGCGCCAATATGAGGCCGGTAATTACCACTGTTACCATAAACCCCAAAAGCCAATTTTGCCTTCTACAACAACAATCTATTCACACTTTTTACACAAGCTGCACACAGAGAAATCTCTTGCAATAAAATAGCAACCGCATTATCTTGTGCCTGTGATTTACAGTTTATCTATATATTGTATTTAACGGCCTTAATTCGAGGGCTTGGCTCGCTGGTTAGAGAGATAGTTAAAGTTTTTTTAAAAAAAGATTAAACACCTCTTTTTCCTTTAAAAATAAGAAAAGCGCTTGATATACAGGGTCTTAGGGGCCTCAGTTTTTTGCTCACAGAAGGAGAATCGAAAATATCTCCGCAAAAACTGAAAAAACTATTAAAGTCCTGCCGAAAAAACACAATATATAGTATATGGCTTTAGAGCCGTGAGGCTTTCAAGAGCAAAATCCGCGCTCCGAGTTTTAACTTAGGTTGAACTTTTATGAGCACACTATGGGCACGTATGTGGACCTACCATAAAGGATATTTTGCTACTGAAAACCGTTGAGCTTAGCTGCTTGAAAAAACCCAAGCATAACGCTTGAGTGAAACAACAATTAGATAGTCAAAATCGTTAAACAAATTAGATAAACAAAAAAACTATAACTATTGAGCCGAATACTCGACTCGGTGGACACCACATTCGGAGCACACAATGCAGACTGACGCACAAACCACAGGTACCGCGCCTGTAGCCGCGACTCCCAGCAATGACAACAACACGACTATCGCCCAAACAGCCCCAGGGCAGTTAAGAGTAATTAAGCGCAATGGCTCAGTTGTGAGCTATGACGCGTCCAAAATTTCTGTTGCTATAACCAAGGCGTTTTTAGCCGTTGAAGGGGGCAATGCTGCCGCCTCCTCACGCATTCATGAGTCTGTTTCCCAGCTGGCGACCCAAATTTCACATATTTTTTCGCGGCGTATGCCTTCTGGTGGCACGGTACACATTGAAGACATACAGGATCAGGTAGAGCTTGCGCTTATGCGCTCAGGTGAGCACAAAATTGCCCGCAGCTACGTTATCTATCGTGCAGATCGCACCCGAGAACGGGACCTAAAAATTGAGAAAGACCTAGTTCAGCGTCCTGAGATTTTAGTTATCCATGAAGATGGCACCGAAGGTCCATTGGATACTGCACGTCTGCAAACCGTGATTACAGAAGCCTGCGAGGGTTTAGAGGGCGTATCGGCAAATGAGATCTATGAAAGCACCCTGAAAAACCTCTATCCGGGTGTAAAAATGAGCAATGTCCGTGAGTCACTGGTAATGACAGCGCGCACGATGGTAGAGAAAGACCCTAACTACTCGTTCGTGACGGCACGCTTACTGATGGACACCCTACGCGCAGAAGCCCTAAGCTTTTTGGGCATTACCAATGCGGCAACCCAAAGTGAAATGCACTACCGCTATGCCACGGCACTAAAAAGCTACATTGAAAAAGGCGTAGAGCTAGAACTGCTCTCCCCCCACCTGCTAGATTTTGATTTAACTGTATTGGGTGAGGCCTTGCAGGCAGATAGAGACATGCAGTTTACCTACCTTGGTCTGCAAACCCTCTATGACCGTTACTTCATTCATAGCAATGATATCCGTTTCGAATTGCCGCAGGTTTTTTACATGCGTGTAGCGATGGGCTTGGCGAGCAATGAAGAGAACAAAGAAGAGCGGGCCATTGAGTTTTATAACTTAATATCTAGCTTTGATTACATGGTTTCGACTCCACAGCTTTTCAATTCAGGCACACTCAGACCGCAGCTTTCATCTTGCTTCCTAACCACAGTCCCGGATGACTTACATGGCATTTACTCTGCCATTAAGGACAACGCTATGCTTTCCAAGTGGGCAGGCGGCTTAGGCAATGACTGGACTCCAGTGCGAGCATTAGGCGCTCACATTAAAGGCACCAATGGCCGTTCTCAAGGAGTTGTTCCCTTCCTTAAAGTAGTCAACGATACCGCGGTCGCAGTGAACCAAGGTGGCAAGCGCAAAGGCGCCGTGTGTGCTTATTTGGAAACCTGGCACTTGGACATTGAAGAGTTTTTGGAGCTGCGCAAAAACACAGGTGACGACCGTCGCCGAGCCCATGACATGAACACTGCAAACTGGATTCCGGATCTGTTCATGAAGCGTGTGTTTAGCGATGAAAAGTGGACTCTTTTTTCACCGAACAATGTTCCCGATCTCCATGACAAACATGGCAAAGACTTTGAAGCCGCCTATGTGGAATACGAACGCCTCGCTGCCGAAGGTAAAATAGAAGTTTATAAAACACTTAAAGCAAGTGATCTATGGCGTAAGATGATCTCCATGTTATTTGAAACAGGGCACCCTTGGATGACATTCAAAGACGCCTGTAATATTCGCTCGCCGCAGCAACATGTTGGTTCAATTCACTCTTCCAACTTGTGTACTGAAATTACTCTTAATACTAATCAAGATGAAATCGCCGTGTGCAACCTTGGCTCTATCAACCTTGTGAACCACACTGACGAAAATGGCTTGATTCAAGAGAAGCTTAAGAAAAGCATCAAAACTGCGGTCCGTATGTTAGACAATGTCATAGACATTAATTATTACTCGGTACCCCAAGCAAAAACTTCCAATCTAAAGCACAGGCCTGTTGGCATGGGTATTATGGGTTTTCAAGACGCCCTGTATAAACAGCGCATCCCTTACGCGTCTGATAAGGCAGTAGAGTTTGCTGACCTGTCCATGGAAATAGTGAGCTACTACGCGATCAATGCGTCGATGGATCTTGCCCAAGAGCGTGGTCGCTACGAATCTTATGATGGCTCTCTATGGGATCAAGGTATTCTACCTATTGACTCCCTCGCTATGCTGCAAGAAGAGCGTGGCGCAGAGTTTGTTGACGTAAATTTTGAACAGCGCCTTGATTGGGACGGTGTAAGAGACCGTATGAAGAAAACCGGCATGCGCAATTCAAACGTATTAGCCATAGCGCCGACGGCAACAATTGCAAATATCACTGGGGTGTCGCAATCAATAGAACCGACTTACCAGAATCTCTATGTGAAATCTAACTTGTCCGGAGAGTTTACGGTTATCAACCCTTACTTGGTTCGCGACCTTAAAGAGTTAGATCTTTGGGATGCTGTTATGGTCAATGATCTTAAATACTACGAAGGCAGCGTGCAAAAAATAGACCGCGTTCCACAGCACATAAAAGAAATCTATGCGACTGCGTTCGAGGTTGAACCACGCTGGATCGTGGATGCGGCAAGTCGACGTCAGAAATGGATTGATCAGGCTCAATCGCTGAATCTTTATGTTGCTGGTGCTAGCGGCAAAAAGCTGGATATCACTTATCGCATGGCTTGGCTCCGCGGTCTTAAGACTACCTATTATTTACGCGCTCTGGCGGCAACATCGACTGAAAAGTCGACTATCTCTGAAAGCACTTTAAACGCCGTGTCTAGAGATTCAGCGCCGGTGCCAATGGCCTGCTCACTGGATGATCCAGAGTGCGAAGCCTGTCAGTGACAACTGGGGCTGCTGCCCCACTCACATTGGCGAATACGCGATAAAACATATTTCTAACAGAACTAAAATTTAAAGATAGAGGATTTGATAAAATGTTGTCATGGGATGAATTTAATAAAGAAGAAGGCCATATTCCGGTCAGGCCTGTCGCACCGAAAGCGGCTCCAAGAACTGTACCTCAGCCGGTGCCAGTAAAACCATGGGCCAAGGTGGAGGTGGAGGCACAGCCACAAGCACAAACAGCTACCAATACGCCATCTGCTTTAGAGAAAGCAATAAACGACCTTGCAGAATTGGATGTGAGTGCGGGCATTGAAGAACTCGAAGGCTCAGCATCACGGGTAACTGTCGATGAAAAACGGATGATTAATTGCCGTGCCGACCTTAACCAGCTTGTGCCTTTTAAATATGACTGGGCTTGGAAAAAATATGAAGCCGGATGTGCTAATCATTGGATGCCCCAAGAAGTTAATATGACGAAAGACATCGCTTTATGGAAAGACCCCCAAGGTCTAACCGACGACGAGCGACTAATCATTAAGCGAAATTTAGGCTTTTTCTCTACTGCGGATTCTTTGGTCGCCAACAACTTGGTGCTTGCCATCTATCGTTTGATTACCAATCCTGAGTGCCGTCAATATATCCTGCGTCAAGCATTTGAAGAGGCTATTCATACTCACGCTTATCAATACTGCATCGAGTCTTTGGGGATGGACGAAGGCGAAATCTTTAACATGTATCATGAAGTGCCGTCCGTTGCGAAGAAAGCATCTTGGGGCCTTAAATACACTAAGTCCTTATGTGATCCAAATTTCAATACCGGTACCACCGAAACAGACCAAGAACTTCTGAAAAATCTAATCGCGTTCTATTGCTGTCTTGAAGGCATATTCTTCTACTGCGGTTTCACCCAAATACTATCGATGGGTCGCCGCAATAAAATGACTGGAACATCAGAACAATTCCAATACATTTTACGCGATGAGTCTATGCACCTGAACTTTGGTATCGACATGATCAACCAAATCAAGCACGAAAACCCGAGCCTTTGGACTACGTCCATGAAAGAAGAAGCCACTCAGATGATTCTTCAGGCCACTCAGTTAGAGATCGAGTATGCCCGTGACACTATGCCAAGGGGTGTGTTGGGAATGAATGCAGTGATGATGGAAGAGTACCTACAATACATTGCTAATCGACGCTTGGTTCAGATCGACTTGCCGGAGCAGTTTATTGGTGTCAAAAACCCATTCCCTTGGATGTCAGAGATCATGGATTTGCGTAAAGAAAAGAACTTTTTTGAAACGAGGGTTACTGAGTACCAAACTGGAGGCGCTCTATCCTGGGATTAAAGGACATTAGCAGCCTAGCAAGTATTAGCAACGAGGAGTTTAGGAATGAGTGAAGACAAACACTTTGAGAACGACCCGGAGCGTACGTTAATTACCCTCGAGCAGCTTAGCCAAACGATTGAAGTCATGACGAGTGTAGTCAATCGATTGCGCCAGCATTTGAGCGAACAACTTCACGCACAAATGGAAGAACAGAACGTGAACCTTGATAAAGTACAATCCAAGGGCGCGTCTATGAGCAAAAAACAAGGCCCTGCCTTTCGTGAGGCGGCGTCACAGCAAGAGCTGAAACCGCAAGTATCAGCACCGAAAAAGGAGAGCTTTGTTGTTGAAATTAGGCAGCACGACAGCGACCCCACCCGGAAAAACGGCAAAATTCTACACTAAATTAGCCGCCCTCTTCATCGTTGCCGGAGATTACGGCAACGATGACTTCCTATCCCTATGACGCAGGTTACCCAACAAGCCGGGGCAATTGTCCTGGCCGCTGGCTTCGGTCGCCGATTTGGTAAAACCAAACAATTGGCCCGTTTAAGTAATGGCAATACTGTCATAGAACAAACCTTGCTTAACCTACTCAGCGTAACCAGCAACATACTTGTGGTGACCCGGGCAGAGATCAGACCGACTCTCGAGCACTTAAAACTCCCGCTCTGCATTTTTGATAACGCTGATCAAGGCATGGGAGCATCTTTGGCATTCGCCATGTCCCAGATACCTAACTGGAACGCCGCGATGATTTGCCTTGGAGACATGCCGTTCATCAGCGCCGCTAGTTATAGCGCTCTGCTGGGCGCCGCTGATGAGACACATATTATTGTGCCTACTATTGACTCCCACATAGCCAATCCCTGCGTCTTTGGTAGGCGCTTTTTTGACGAACTCAAAAAGCTACAAGGCGATAAAGGCGGCCGCTCGGTAATTGACCGCCACCCAGATGCACTTGTCAGACTACAAATGACAGATCTAGGCTTGCTCCAAGATATTGACACGCCGGCAGACTTAGCTAACTTACAGTCTTGATTTGTGGCTCAAGAGCCTATCAGATTGCAAGTGGCAGCCGAAAGCACATAGAATCCATTCACAATGGGCCCTTGCTAATGAAAAAGATCAAGAACGAATCGGAACTCTTAAAAGAAGCTATACGCGTTGGTGGGCGATACTTTGAAGCCCGTGGCGCTGGCCAATTCGAAGCCACCGATCACATCGAAATGAAAATCCGGGCGATCTATTTATTATTGGTAAAAGACCAAGTCATACAGTCATTGGCTAGCAGAGATGAGAATCTGCCAAACATGCGTCACAAACTCGCTATCTGGATTTCAAAAAACCTTCCAGCCGATCATCAACTTCTGCAATAGTGGCTTACTTCGTGGTCTTCCTACTGAAAAATCAATTTTCCTTGAGACTCAAGCAAACCATTTGGGGTCTTCTTAGCACTTTAACACCGCTGTGCGCGCCTGCGCTGCTAGCCGGCACCGACACTGCCATTGCTGCAATGGCAGACCAAACCAATCCACTGGTCGAGTTTAGAACCTCCAAAGGGCTGATTTATATCGAGTTTTTCTCTGAGGAAGCACCTAAAAACGTGTCTCAGATAGTGGCACTGATAAACGGTGAAGTAGAACTTATAGATGAAAACACCCAATCCACATTTAAGCCTTTTTACTATAATGGATTGATTTTTCACAAAGTAGTGCCGGGCTTCATCATTCAGGCAGGAAACCCTAATCTCAGCCCCGTCGGCGCACCAAAAGCTCTGCTTGAAGATGAGATAAATGCAGGCGCGCTAGGGTTGGGTAGTGAAACTGTCCTAAGGCCTGATGGCAGCACTAACCCCTTGCTGAACATAGTAAGTGAAGAAGAGTTTGCGACAAATGTCCTACTACCGATCTATCAAGACATGGCTATTACTGATGCTAGGGCTGTGCTTACAAGACAAGATGCTATTCTTAGTCGCCTTAACAACATGACTATCAAAGAGCTCTATGAACTGCAGGGCTATCGTTACCTGGATAACCGCTTCAGTCACGGCAATCTAAAGGGTACAGTGGCTTTAGCAAACACCGGCCCCA
>JBLGBD010000100.1:0-12162 GCA_047617585.1 Pseudohongiellaceae bacterium
GCCCACTCAACTTCTCTGTCCTCGATCTTTGGGGTAAGAATATAGGTCACCCCATCCAGGTCGGACTCATCCTTCATCCACGTCGCAATGATCTGGCCGTCGATGACGGAAATGCCGTGGGCCTCTTCAGAAACAAGCACCTCATCGGGCAACCCTGCCTCTGAGCTATCGAGAAAATCCATGTCGACGGCGCTCCCGGATAGCAGAGCAGCCTCTATCGTGTCTTGGATAGGCTCCACCATATCGACCAGTTCGCTATAGCGAAACTCAATGTTCATTTCTTCGTAACTGTCAAAATTTCTAATCAGATAGATGACAGCTAATGCAACCATAACACCCGCGAATGCGAGTAGGGCCAGTCGCTGCTGCTGATCGGGCTGAGTTTCACTTGCGTCCATTGGGTGCTCGATTGAGTTGGAGTTTTCGGTTGATTTGGACATAGTGCCAGATACATAAGCAAGGATAGTGCCACCCTCACTCCGGGTTAAAACTCCATACAAATTGCTCGGCCGGGAATTACCTTGAAGCACAGCGGCCCGAGTTGGGGTCTGGCCTTACAGCGCTGCCAGTTACCCACCCTGGTACTTCGCCATCTCCAGCATGCGAAAACGCTGGGCTACCGCTTTCTGCGCCTGTGTATGGTGCTTAATCTGCGCAGCAGTGACTCATTTAGGAGCCAGATTCGTGAATCTTATCACCCTAGACTTGCTTCAATCTTGGTGCGAGCACGCACCAAGCCTGAGCGCCAAACTGGCGCAGCCAATAGCTGTTGCATTAAGCCCTTGATATAGCTCTTAAAAATAGTTCGCCAAATAATGCCATAGGCCACCACTTGTACATTTCTAGCCAGCTTTGCGCCTTTCTGTAGCAGCATCTGAAACTGGCAGAGTTTTTGCAGCGATAAATGCCTAACTATCCATCAGCCAAAAGCTCAGGAGCAGCAGTAATGACTGATCAATCCATGAATCCTCTCGATATGGTTAACTCTCTCGATATTGTTAATCCTCTCGATATGGTTAACCCGCCTGACTCGGTGGACCGCTCATCATCCGAGACGGGCCCCTCCGGCAAGCCAATAGTGCGTACCGAAGAAGGGATCATCACCGAAGGCAGTAAAGTGACATGGGACAAGAAGGCAATTCTTTGGGCGCTGCCCCAGCCGCTTCTGGTGATCGGCTCAGTATTACTGGTCGCCGCCATGGTGGTGAATCAGTGGGGCGATGAGTATTACCGGGTGTGGACTCTGCTCGTTGCGGTCTCCGCTACGCCTATTTTGTTAATCGCCGAACGGTTCTGGGCCAAGAAAAAGTACTGGTTGCTCAAGCCCGACGAGCTGTTAGAAGACGTGTTCTGGATGGCTTCAGGCGGTCTGCTTTGGGCCCCGATCATTTCCGACCTGTACCGGACGCCCGTGTCTGAGGGCTTCCGCGCCCTGCGTGACATGTCTCCGCTGCAGATCGAATTCCAACCAACTACTGTGCTCGGGCTTATAGGCGCCATGCTGGTTATCCGATTCACTTCGAGCTTCTTCTATTACTGGCTGCATCGGATTCAGCATGAGTCACTGTTCTGGTGGCGTATGCATGCGACCCATCATCACATCACCAAGATGAGCGCAATGCGCGGTGGTCGTACCCATCCCCTTGAATACCTGGCGCTTGGCCTCGGCACACCGATGGCTCTGGCTCTGATGGGTGCAAGCGATGAAGTTTTCATCGTGTCAGCTGCATTCGGTATGTGGAACGGCAAATTTAACCACGCTAACCTGCCCATGGTTTCCATGCCGGTTTGGGACTGGTTCTTTGCAACCGCGCAGCAACACCATTGCCACCATGCGCTGGAGCGCCGTCAGGCTGACTCCAACTACGGCTGCAATATCATTTTATGGGACCGCGTCTTCGGAACTTACTGCGGCGATGCTGAAGTGGGTAGTTTGGGCGCAGGCAAAGGCGTTCGTCTTTCCATCAAAGACCAGCTCATGCTGGCCTTCTATTCCGACAAACGCCTCAAGAGTTTGTAGCTAATCGACTAGAGCTGATCCCAGGCGGTCCATTCAATGGATCGACCTGGGTAGGCTACCTCTGCAAACGACCAGTTTTCTTCCACTGCTCCTGGATTTATATCGATAACACCCTGGTAGGCTTTCAGGCCTTGACCTCTTCTCCTTCAGTTTACCCCGTCAGCCTTAATGGACTCCACACACTCTCGTTCATCATTTTTGACGGTGGCGGTGAGGCTGGCGGCATGTACCGTCTTGAAACCAACACCAATACTGTATTCCTGGACTCCGACGAAGACGGTCTGACCGACCCGGAAGAACTTCTGTACGGCACCGACAAGAACAATTCGGACACGGATGGTGACAGCGTCAATGACGGCGACGAAGTGGATGCAGGTACGGACCCCACTGTGCCTGATGTCTTCGTAGTGGACTCCGACGGTGATGGTGTGGACAACACCCACGATCTGTGCCCGGCTACTCCGGCTGGCTCTATAATCGGTGCCACTGGTTGTAGCGGTGCCCAGGGAGTTGCGCTGGTATGTCCGGCCGATGGACCGGATGCTGTATACAAGAACCATGGTGCGTACGTATCCTGCGTCGCCAAGGCTGTGAACAGCGCCATTGCGATTGGGCTACTGACAGAGACCGATGGCGGTGCCATCGTCTCCGTCGCAGGCCAGAGCTCGGTTGCCAAACCAGCCTCTGCAGGCAAAAAGAAGTAACTAATACACCACGATAGCGCAAGGAAAGCGGGGGCCTTCGGGCCCCCGTTTTATTTTGTGCAATAGAAAGACACTGAATAACGCAGACACTAATAACTTGAGATTAAGGCGACGGAAGAATTATTTCTCAAATATTAATTCGTCGTGCTAAACACTAAAGGGGACACTCACAACTTAACAACTTAAGATTGTGAAAAGTGCAGTCGTGAGTTAGATAAATTGGAGTCGGCGGCTCGGGGCGGAATAATCCAAATAGGCTTTGGCCTATTTGTCCCCTTCGGGCTTCGCGCTGGCGCGCTTCGTTGCTAACTGCTTCGCAGTTGGTCGAACCGGTTGTGGTTCTCATCCGGCCCCTGAACTCTATATACAAAAAAGCCCCGCTTTGCGAGGCTGTTTTATATATGGTGCCCAGGGGCGGAATCGAACCACCGACACGAGGATTTTCAGTCCTCTGCTCTACCGACTGAGCTACCTGGGCATTTTTTGACCTACTGCGCTCGCTTCGCTCAAAAAACGCAAGGTTCATTTGAGGAGGGCTAAACTAAAATCTGAGAATTAGAGATTTAGCCACTTCACGCGAGCCGCGTATTAAACCTGCACGGCCTTAATCTGTCAAGGCTCTCGGTTGATTTGGTCGCTGGCTCAACCGGCGAGATTTGGTGCCGCTGCAAGCTGCCATTACTCGCTGGGAGGGACGTATCCTTCGGCTGTTGCGTGCTCTTCGTTGTTGAGAAACTTCATCATCTCTTCTTGGAGGTATTTTCGATCATCTACCGCGAACATGTTGAGCTGTTTCTCGTTAATTAGCATGGTCTGTAGCTTTTGCCATTGTAACCATGCTTCTTTAGACACTGTGTCATAGATTTCTTGGCCTTTGTCGCCTGGATAGGGAGGGGTTGCCAATCCGGGGAGCTCTTTGCCAAGTTTTTTGCAGTTCACCATTCTAGTCATGCTGATTCCTCTTCTGAGTTCTTTGCTGCTGTGGGGTTTGCTAAGCCCAGCAACAGCTTCTTTATCGGTGCGGCTAAGCCAATTTGGGCCTTTTGATCCAGTGGATACCAAAGCCAGTCAGCTGATTCCGCGATTCTGTTGGGTTTCGATGCACCATTGTACCTTACTAATGAGATATCTAAATGGTAATGGGAAAAAGTGTGTCTGATATCCGGCAGAGTAGCGGTGGATTCTTCTAATGCTTCAACAGTGTCAAACGCCGGATGGCTGTTTAGAGATGCCAGCTCTGGTAGGCTGTAAAGGCCACCCCAAATGCCGCTGGATGGGCGTTTTTCTAGCAGGACGTCGCCGGCTTGGTTTTGCAAAATCAGCATGGTGACAGTTTTCACTGGCAGTGCTTTCTTGGGCTTCTTGCCTGGGATGTCTTTAGTTAGGTCTTGTTTGCGGGCTTGGCAGTCATCGCTCAGTGGGCATTGCTGGCAAAGTGGAGAGCTTCTGAGGCAGACCGTAGCCCCTAAATCCATCATGGCCTGGGTGTAGTCGGCGATTCGGCTTGCCGGCAGCAATGCCTCGGCAACCTCCCATAGCTGGTTCTTAATCTTGGTCTGCTCTGGCCAGCCGGGAATGGCCATGTAACGGGTTAGCACGCGTTTTACATTGCCATCCAAGATAGGGGCCGTTATGTCCATCGACAGGGCAGCGATGGCTCCAGCGGTAGAGCGGCCAATGCCGGGCAGGGTCTCTAACTCGGCGACGCTTTTGGGAAATTCGCCGTTAAAATCTGCACAAACCTGCTGCGCCGCTTTGTGAAGATTTCGAGCCCGGGCGTAATAGCCAAGGCCGGTCCACAGATGCAACACGTGATCTATATCAGCCGCGGCAAGGTCGGCAACTGTGGGGAACTGCTGAGTGAAATTAGTAAAATAAGCGATGACGGTGCTTACTTGGGTTTGCTGCAGCATGATCTCGGATAGCCAAACCCGATAAGGGGTTTTGTCTATTTGCCAAGGCAGGTGCTTACGGCCATGGCAATCAAACCAAGTCAGCACACGGTTAGTAAAATGCTTTCTATTAGCTTGGGTCAAAGTGGCGGCTAACTTAATTTAAAATATTACGTAGCAACCCTCGGGCAGTATCCTTTAGTTCTTCGGGTACTTGCTCGGTGATTTTTTCTTGCAGTCCGTTCCTTAGCGCATTGGCCCCAATCTGGGTAAAAATTTCCCGTACTCGAGTGAAGTCTGGGTTGCAGTATTGGCTAACAGTTGAGTCAAATGTTGAAGAGCAAATGATAGGCCACTGCACACCGTGATAAAGATCGCCAATAGGAAAGGTTTGGAGTTCGGGTGGGCCTAACAAAGTGAATGCCATCTGATAGTCAAACGAACCCTCGTCTAAATTAACACCCCCGGTGCCGTCCATAACAAAGTTGTCCATTTTTAGGTTCAGCAGCTGGCCTTCGCTAATTCCATTGTTGACTACTATGTTGCCAGCTAATTCTCTGAACTGAACGGTGTTAGGCCAACTTTGAACGCGGCTGCCGCCGGCTGGGCTCAAGGCTGAAATCGTTGTGAAAATTTGTTTTAACAAGGTGATATCTACAGAGTTATCCGCGATAGCAAACTGGGTTGAACCAGAGAGCGTGTTAGTTAGCGTATTTACGGTAGCAGCATTGGCCGAATAGCTAGAAACTGAGTTAAGTCTGCCAGTTGCTGAGTTTAATCTTGATACAGAAGGTGCCAGTTCAACTAAATTAAGCCGGCTGAGGTTTAGCTGTGTAGTCATCGGTGCTTCGGCAGATCGTCCGTCTACACGAAGGTTGCCGGCGATCGTGCCACCGAATGCAGTTACCGGCTGCAGTTCTATGTCTAAAACGCTGCTCTCGATGTTGGTATAAGCATTGACGCTTTCAAATAAAAACTCATCAAACTTAATAGATTCAATAGCAACGCTGCCTATCAAGTCAAAGCTGCTCAATAGTTCAATCGGTAAAACCGTGTCGGTAGCTTGGCCGGCCAAAGAGGTGTTGGGGGTCTGCGAGGCGGGCGTCGGCGCTTGGCCGATCGCCATAAAAGGCGTCAGGTCTAATGCTGTCGAACTCAAGTTGTAGCTAATATTAATCGGTGTGAATTCGGTGGCTAGACGAATGCTGGCATCACCGTCGAACTGGGTTTCGCCAAGTCTTCCAGTGAATTGGCTAAGCACGATTTGATTCTCGTTACCGTTAAAACTTGTGCTCAAAGATAAGCGGGGTGGGCGAGCTGTGGTCGATAGGTTATTAGGCTCGTCACTGAGGCTTAAAGTATCCATTAAAGCCAAAATATCTATCTGATCTGATTTTAGGTTGCCTGAGACAGTCGGTGAAGTATTCAGGTTTTCAATTTTAATTTGACCTTGCAATAGCACCGGGGTCAGCGTGAAATTAAATTCTCGCACGTCAATCTCACCTTGGTCTAAGTTAGCACTAATTATGCTTCTAAAACTCATGGGAACTGGCGAGGCCAAACCAGTGTCTGCGCTGTAAGTGACAAAATCGTAGCTGAGATTGAGTCCGAAGGGCCTGCCATCAATATTAGCGCCACTGCTTTCTAGGTCTACGTTGCTCAGACTAAAACGGGAGGCGGTGGACAAGTCCTGGTAATCGATGCTGGCATTGGAAATCGCGATACTGTCGAAGCTAGCGGTCACGCTGGTGCCACCGCGCGCCGCCTCATCGGGTTCAGCCGCAGACTCAAGGCCTTGTATTTGCCACAGGCTCTTACCGGCTTCATCGACGGTGTAGTTGACATGAAAATCATCGGCACTGAACTGCTGGATTTTAATCTCACCGTTGATTAGAGAGCCGCGGTCTACCTGCAAAGTAATTGCGGAGGTAGATGCTAACTCTTGGGATGAGGCGGGGTTACGCAGGCGAACATCATTCAGGGTTAAGCCCAATGCGGGGAAGAATTTTAATTCAAGGTCGCCAGCGATGGTGAGCTCAAACCCGGTGCTATTGGCAACCGCGGCCTCTAAGGCGGCGCGGTATTGGTTTGTATCGATGAAAAAGAGCAATCCGGCCGCTAACACAACGACGATAGCAACCAATGAGGCAATAAATTTGATGAGAGTCTTAATCATTTAACCTAATTCTTTGTGAGAGTCTGTTAAAAAGCAGCCGCTTTAAAACCAGTTAAGCTGCGCCACTGCCTTTGTGAGTGCGCGGCCGCGGACAAGTGTAGCGGAATCCGCTTATTCATGCATTACGACCAGTTCGCAGTTTTAAGGGGCGATTCCACTGGGTTAGACCTACAACAAGGCAATTAATTTCCTTATTAAGCCTAATCCTTGGCTTTCAAAGCGGGGGGCCGACCTTTATAATGCGTGTTTTCTCCGCCACTAGTACTATCGGGTGGTGACGCAAGCAAAGGATATCAATGAGCGATTCATCTCAGGGCGCGAATTCAACCATGGCTGCTCGTACGGCAAGCGTTGAGCGCAATACCAAAGAAACTCAAATCTCAGTTGCAGTCAACCTTGACGGCAGTGGCAAGTTAGATGTTGATACCGGTTTGCCGTTTCTTGACCATATGTTGGATCAAATCGCGAGGCATGGCTTAATTGACATGACTATTAGGGCGGTAGGTGATCTCGAGATTGATGCTCACCATACGGTTGAGGATATCGGCATCACTTTGGGGCAGGCTTTCAATAAAGCATTGGATAAAACCGGGATTCGTCGCTATGGCCATGCCTATGTGCCTCTTGATGAGGCGCTGTCGCGGGTTGTGATTGATTTCTCAGGCCGCCCAGGTCTGGATTACCACGTCCAGTTTGTTAAGGGGTCGGTGGGTAATTTTGATGTAGATCTGTTTCATGAGTTCTTTCAAGGCTTTGTGAATCACGCCCTTGTTACTCTGCATATTGATAACCTGCGCGGCAAGAACTCTCACCACCAAATCGAAACTATCTTTAAAGCATTTGGCAGGGCGTTGCGGATGGCCATGGAAGTTGATCCCCGCGCAGCAGATACTATTCCCTCGACCAAAGGTGTGCTGTAGCTGACTAAGGCGCCCCCGTGAGTGACATTCAATTAATGTTGTCCCAAACTCCCAATGAATAAAGTCGCAATCATAGACTATGGCATGGGTAACCTGCACTCTGTTGCCAAAGCCGTAGAGCATGTTGGGGCTGAAATTCAGGCTCAAACAGGCGAAGCCACGGAAGTGGTTGTCACAGCAGATGCCGGTCTTATTGCGGATGCCGACCGAGTGATCTTTCCCGGGGTGGGCGCAATTCGTGACTGTATGGCCGAAATCAACCGCCTAAACGTGGGTTCGATTGTTGAGCAGGCTATGAAAACCAAACCAGTGCTGGCTATTTGCGTGGGCATGCAGGCGTTAATGCGTAGCAGCGAAGAAAACGGCGGCGTCACCTGTCTTGGCCTAATGGACGGCGAAGTAAAATACTTTGGCGAAAACCATAAGGATGCAAATGGCCAGCGCTTGAAGGTTCCCCATATGGGCTGGAATCAGGTGAAGCAAGTTAGACCCCACCCGCTTTGGCAGGATATTCCAGATAACGCCCGTTTCTATTTTGTGCACAGCTACTATGTCCCAACGACTAACAGCTCCGCCGAATTTGGTATGACCGATTACGGTCTACAGTTCGTTGCCAGCATGGCCGCAGATAATATCTTTGCGACGCAATTTCATCCAGAAAAGAGTCAAACCGCCGGTTTGACTCTTTACCGAAATTTTTTACAGTGGGATGGTTCTACTAAATGAGTAAGACATTGTGATTGTAATACCTGCGATAGATTTGAAAGACGGCCAGTGTGTTCGCTTAAAGCAAGGTCGCATGGAAGACAGCACTGTCTTTTCCGACGACCCGGTAAGCATTGCTGGGGTATGGGTTGCTAAAGGCGCCAGGCGTCTTCATATTGTCGACCTCAACGGCGCGTTTGCAGGTACACCGGTAAACGCAGCAATAGTAACGGCCATTGTGGAGAAATACCCCGAGATACCAATTCAGATTGGTGGCGGTATTCGAACCCTAGAAGACGTCAAATTTTATATTGATGCAGGAGTTAGCTACGTCATCATAGGCACTCAAGCCGTTAAAAATCCCGAATTTGTTAAGCAGGCCTGCGATGCCTATCCTGGCAAAATAATCGTTGGCATAGATGCAATGGATGGCTTAGTGGCTACAGAGGGTTGGGCCGAAATATCTGAAATCACGGCCACAGACTTGGCAGAAAGATTCGCCGATTTTGGTGTGTCTGCCATTGTTTACACCGACATAGCCCGCGACGGCATGATGAAAGGGGTCAATATCGAAGCGACTAAAGAGCTTGCTGAAGATTCGCCAATTCCTATTATCGCCTCCGGTGGTATAAGCAAATTAGCTGATGTTGCTGCGCTGCGGGAAGCGTCCGAATCGGAATACGGTGCTGGAATTATTGGTGTAATCACCGGTCGAGCAATTTACGAAGGCAGCCTTGATTTAGAGCTAGCGCAACGCCTTTGCGACGAATAGGATTTTACCGTGGCTTTAGCTAAACGAATTATTCCTTGTCTGGACTGTGAAAATGGTCGGGTGGTTAAGGGTGTTCAATTTTTGGATATACGCGATGCGGGTGATCCTGTTGAGGTGTCCAAAAAATACTGTGACGCTGGCGCTGACGAAATTACCTTTCTCGATATCACCGCCAGCCATGAAGGCCGCGAAACGACGGTCGATACCGTTCGCGCGATTGCCAGTCAGGTATTCATTCCGCTGACGGTGGGTGGCGGCATTCGCACCCTAGGAGATATTCGCACCATGCTTAACGCGGGGGCAGATAAAGTCGCTATCAACACAGCGGCGGTGACTAATCCTGAGTTTGTGCGCGAAGCCGCTGCGCGGTTTGGTTCTCAGTGCATTGTTGTTGCGGTGGACGCTAAGCAAGTTTCAGGGCCGAATGAGCCGCTTAAATGGGAGATATTCACCCACGGTGGGCGCAACGCAACGGGCCTAGATGTAATCGAATGGGTCAAGCGCATGGTCAACTACGGCGCAGGTGAGATACTCCTTACAAGTATGGACCGAGACGGCACTAAAATGGGATTCGACCTGGCGCTTAATAAAGCAGTAAGCAGTGCAGTTCAGGTACCAATCATCGCCTCGGGTGGTGTAGGCAATCTTCAGCATTTAGTTGATGGGGTGCTTGAAGGCGAGGTTGACGCGGTGCTCGCGGCCAGTATATTCCATTTTGGCGAATACACAGTGGGCGAGGCGAAAGCCTACATGGCAGAGCGCGGAATCGAAGTTCGCCTGTAAAATAAGCTGCTTTATCTTGTGCAAACCCCGGCTGCTGTGGCCGCCGGAGTCTCAAACTAATTAATTTTCCCGTTGCGCAAATGCACCAGGGTTGGCCCGCGCCTTCGCCGGCTTGAATGCGTTAATGCCTTTTAACACATTGATCGCCTCGTTCAGCGGGTAATCAGTTACCAATACTTCCTCGGCTGAAATAAGCACTTCTGCCATTTCGCTCGCGGTGGCATCGGCATTGCCGTTGTCCAATCGCCCTGGTAGGTCAGACTCACTATACTCTGCAACACTTCTGGAACGCTTCGTTATGAAGGCTTCTTCTACCTTGATGTCAGGTTCGATACCCTGCGCCTGAATAGAGCGGCCGGAAGGGGTGTAATACAAAGACGTTGTAAGTTTTATGGCGCGCTGTTCACCTAAGGGCAGGATGGTTTGCACGGAGCCTTTACCGAAACTGCGGGTACCCATGATAATGGCGCGGCCATGATCCTGCAAAGCGCCAGCAACAATTTCAGAGGCAGACGCTGAGCCATTGTTGATTAGCACGACTAGGGGAATATCACCGGCAACCATATTGCGAGTGGCGTTAAATTCCATCCCTGCATCATCCAGCCGGCCTTCAGTGTAGACAATTCTACCTTGATCGATGAACGCATCCACAACCCCCACGGAAGCCTGGAGAACACCGCCCGGATTGTTGCGTAAATCTAATACCATGCCTTTTAAATTTTCATTTTCGGCATAAAGTTTTTTAATTTCGGCCTCAGTTTCTGAGCCGGTGTTGGCGCGAAATTGAGAGATACGAAGGTAGGCGTAGCCGGGCTCGACAATGCGGCTGCGGACGCTGGCTATGGTAATAATCTCTCGCACGATAGTCAGATCAAACGGCTCCATGCCTTCGCGGGCAATGGTGATAGTGACTGAGCTGCCGGGTTCGCCACGCATCATTTGAGCGGCTTCGTCGGGCAGCATCTCCTGTAGCGGACGGTTGTTGATTTCGATGATCAGATCGCCGGCTTTGATACCGGCTCGCGATGCAGGCGTGTCATCGATTGGGCTAACCACTTTGATGTAGCCATTTTCTCGGCTCACTTCCACCCCTAGCCCGCCAAATTCGCCGGTGGTAGTTTCCTGCAGGACGTCGTAATCACTGCCTGAAAAATACGCTGAGTGGGGGTCAAGACCGGACAGCATGCCTTTGATAGCGCTTTCTAATAGGGTTCTATCGTCTATTTCTTCCACATAGGAAGCTCTGATGCGATCCAGTGCTTCGGTGAACATTCGCACTTCCTCTAAGGGCAGGGGCAAAGGCTGAGGCAGGGTTTGCCCCTGTGCCGCCGGCACCCCAACGAGCAAGGCTAATGTGCCAGTAGCTGCGAGAGTCTTAAGCTGTTTATGCGTGGTTTGAAGCAAATTCATAGCGTGTTCCTGCTTGGCGCCGCTAGTGCTGCGCGTGTCTTTATTCATGACCGGCCCGCCAACATAACTTCCCGGCAGGGGCGTATAGTTTCAGGTTATCCGGCGGTTGGCAATTGCATTGACCTTATCTAAGCCTAGGCTGCGGTTGCTTGCGATGCGTCGTGTAGGGTGGCTTATCTGCAATTAGAAATACGGTGAATCAAGGCAGATGGATTGTTAATTTAAATCTAGCCAAGGTCCAGGGTCCAGCGGCTGGCCTCGCTGCCGAATTTCAAAATACAAACCGGGCTCGCTGTTGCTGGCAGATTGGCCGGACGTCGCAACCACATCGCCCACATCTACCCATACTCCAGGCGAGGCGGAAAGCGACTCATTGCCCCCGTACAGGCTCATAAAGCCATTGCCGTGATCGATAATGACTAACAAGCCGGAGCCTCTAAGCCAGTCAGCAAACACCACATGGCCGGCATGAATCGCTCGGACCGACGAGCCAGGCTCGACCGCAAGCGTTATGCCTTGGCGCACTAGGCTGCCGCTGCCGTATTGCTGCCCAAAGCGGCTGGTGATGGTGCCCGCAATAGGCATTGGCAGCTTGCCTTTGGCGGCTTGAAACGAGGGCACGTCATCAAATGAGCGAATGCCTTCCATGGCCTGTCGAATCTCTTCGATCAACCGCTGTAGCTCGGCCTGATTCATCTCTAGTTGCTCAAGTTCGTCAGCGCGGGTTTTGATTCTGCTGCGCAGCTGCGCTACTACGGTTGCGCTGTGCTGCCGTGCTGC
>JBLGBD010000101.1:0-11755 GCA_047617585.1 Pseudohongiellaceae bacterium
GGACTGACCGCTGAATTGGTTTGATACGTAGAGAGGCACATGGGGAAAGCTATGGGGCATATAGAGGAAGAAAGGCTCCTCCTGATTGTTCTCGATAAAGCGAATCGCTTCCTGAGTATAGCGCTCGGTTAATGTGTTTTGATTCACTGGGCTTTCTATCATCTGATCTTGGCGATAGAGTTCAAACGGCGTCATGTCGTTGCTGTGAAGGACACCGAAATAATCGTCGAAGCCCTGGGTGAGTGGTGACCATTCGAGCTTACTGCCCAGATGCCATTTCCCAAACAGGGCTGTCTGATAACCTAGCGGTTTCAGCGCTTCGGCAAGGCTTAGCTCCTCGTCGGCGAGATGGACATCATTGGTGGGTCGCGCCACATCGCTAACAATATCGAGACGGATCGGGTAACGGCCGGTTAGTAGGCCGCCTCTGGCAGCGGTGCAGACATTGGCGCTGGAATAAAAGCTATCAAGTCGAGCTCCTTCTGAAGCCATACGATCTAGGTTGGGAGTCTTTATTAATGTCGAGCCATAGATACCCAAGTCTCCATAGCCCAGATCATCTGCCATGATAACGATAAAATTTGGCCGCCGGGTCTGCTGTGCATGGACGCCGGTAAAGAGACTCGCACTCAGTATGAGTAGAAACAGTGCCACGAGTTGCCGCATACTTTTTTCCAGAGTAATTTTTATTTTTGTCAGTCTATCTTGAAATATTGAATTGCGCCAAATAATCGGGGTGCCGTCGCAAATTAGAAGCTTTAGTATATCACTGGGTTTTCCTTGCCTGAGTATTTCCATCAACAACTAAATGGGTTACGGTGCTAGAAAAGCCGATGGCTAGAAAATCGAAAGCCACACGCAGAGTTTACGTGCTCGATCCAAAAGAGAGCTATTATGCAAAGTCACCTGATTCTAGGGGTCTGTCTACTATCCGCCTTGCTCGTTAACTGCAGTAACGACGAAGACCCTCTACGTCTCGAGCCATTAGCCAATGCCAGTCCCAAGAATGTCGTCTATATTCTTTCGGACGATCATCGCTTCGACTTCATGGGGTTTACCGGCAAAGTGCCGTGGCTGGAAACGCCTAATCTGGATCGATTGGCAAGGGAGGGAGCCTATTTTCCCAATACCTATGTCACCACCTCACTGTGTTCACCGTCGCGGGCGTCAATTCTTACGGGGCTCTATTCCCATACTCACACGGTGATCGATAACGCCGCTCCCGACCCCGGCAATCTGACTTTTTTCCCACAGTATCTGCAAAATGCCGGCTATCAAACCAGCTACTTCGGCAAGTGGCATATGGGAAATCACAGCGATGAACCCCAGCCAGGTTTCGATCACTGGGAAAGCTTTCGCGGACAGGGTGTCTATTACGGGCCAACCCTGAATATCAATGGGGAGCGAACGACCTATGATGAGTCTACCTATATCTCGGATATCCTGACCGAGCATGCCATCGACTGGCTGGATGAGCGCGATCAGGACCGGCCTTTCTTCATGTACCTGTCTCACAAGGCGGTACATTCTGAGTTCCAGCCCGCGAAGCGGCATGAGGGCCTCTATGCAGAGGAAGAGATAGTCTATCCCGCTAGCTTCGATACGCCCACTTACGGCACGCCCGAGATGCCTACGGCGGATGCAGACAATGCACCGCTAAGAGGTCGTGACTATTATGGAGATCGCCGCATTCCCGATTGGGTAAAGCAGCAGCGTGAATCTTGGCACGGGGTCGACTACATGTATCATGGTGACATCGACTTCGAAGAATTTTTTCAGCGTTACACCGAAACCCTCATGGGCATCGATGAAAGCGTGGGCCAAGTGCTGGATTATCTGGATGCCAATGGTTTGGCTGAAGATACCTTGGTTATCTATATGGGTGACAATGGCTTTTCTTTTGGCGAGCATGGCCTTATTGATAAGCGCCACTTCTACGAAGAATCTGCCAAAGTGCCGCTATTGGTTAGATGGCCATCGCGGCTACAGGGGGGCGCTTCGATTGAATTGCTGGTGCAAAACATCGACATCGCGCCAACTATCTTGGAGGCGGCGGGGCTAAGCATGCCATCGCATATGCAGGGCGCTTCGTTTATTCCCTTAATGGATCGAGAAGAAGTGCCATGGCGAGATCGAATATTCTATGAATACTATTGGGAGATGGATTTTCCCCAAACGCCAACAATGTTTGGAATACGTACCGAACGATATAAATATATCCGCTATCATGGAATTTGGGACACCAATGAATTTTATGACCTTGAGGAAGACCCTAACGAAATGCAAAATCTGATCGATGTGCCAGAGCATCAAGAGCGCATTGCGGGATTTGCTGGCGAGGTCTACGATTGGTTGGAGTCTACCGGAGGCATGAGCATTCCGTTAAAAAACGTCGTGCGTCCGAAGTTTGGCGACCATCGCAATCGGTCAGTATATTAAGCGCCGTTGAGTGAGTGACTGAGGAGTGGAGTTGGACTAATTTGGCGGAAGCAATTGAGCCAGATGAAGTTCTTTGCCGCGAGCAGAGCGTTGTAAGTGATGTTTGACTGCGAAGCTTAGGTATAGCCGCTCATGAGGCTGGCAATCTCCAGGGCACAATTTTTTTTGTTTCGGAATATATCTAAAATGCATAAATTTGAGTCTCTGCTTCTTTCGAGCATTCGCTGCAAGGCAGCCAAAGTTATTGGTCTGCTGATATTGGTATTGGTGACGAGTCAGTGCAGCTACGAGCAGAAGACGATGCCTGATCAAACTCTTCAACCTAAGCTCCCACAAAATCCAAATATTCTTTGGCTCGTTGCCGAAGATCTCAGTCCGATAATTCCGCCGTTTGGTGACAATACAGTTGCAACACCAAATTTGACTCGGCTGGCAAATGAAGGCATCCGTTATACTCAGGTTTTTTCAAGTTCTGGCGTCTGTGCGCCAAGCCGTGCTGCTATTGCTACAGGTATGTATCAAAACCGAATTGGTGCCCAACATATGCGCACCACAAATATTGCGGACTTTGGTGTTGAGGGCATCATACCCTATGAAGCGGTGCCGCCTCCTTTTGTGAAGATGCATAGCCAATATTTTCGCGAGGCTGGCTACTACGCCAGCAATAACTCGAAGGAAGATTATCAATTTCGCAAGGCGATAACCGCCTGGGATGATAGCAGCAGAACTGCTCATTGGCGCAATCGGGCAGAGGGCCAGCCTTTTTTTTCCGTGTTTAATTTTGGAATCACTCACGAGTCGCAGGTTTGGGCGCAAGCGAGCAATCCGTTATTGGTGGATGAAGATCTTGAGGTGCCAGTTCCACCTTATTTACCTGACTCGGACATAGGCCGCCAAGATATACGGCAGGTGTATTCCAACATTGTCGCCATGGACCGGCAAGTCGGTGAGATCCTCGATCAATTGGAAGAGGATGACCTAATGGATAGCACTGTCATCTTTTGGTATACCGACCATGGTGGGCCATTGCCGCGACAGAAAAGATTGCTCTATGACTCGGGCATCCATTTGCCGCTCATAATTCGCTTTCCCGATCAATTCAGAGCAGGTGAAACCGATGATCAGCTAATAAGCTTTGTTGACTTCAAGTCGACGATTCTCTCCCTTGCCGGCATCGAGCCGCCAAGCTATGTCGACGGTAGGGCCTTTCTAGGTGACTATATAAATACTCCGAATCGAAACTATATTCATGCCGCCGCTGACCGCTTTGACTCAGTGTACGATATGATTCGTGCGACTCGAGATAATCGGTTTAAGTATCTTCGTAACTTCAATCCTGAGAAGCCATACTATCTTCCCCTTAGTTACCGAGAGCAAATGCCTGTTATGCAAGAACTTCTGCGCATGCGTGATGCGGGCCAGCTAGACGAGACTCAAGCACAGTGGTTTAGAACATCGAAAGAAGAGGAAGAGTTATTCGATATTGCAAGTGATCCCTTTGAGCTGAATAACCTCGCGGCGGATGCCTTGTACTCAGAGAAATTGGCCGAGCTTAGAGACGAGTTAGATAACTGGATGAGCCGCATTGATGATAAAGGGCTGGTACCGGAGGCCGATTTAATAGAAAGTATGTGGCCGAATGGAGTTCAACCCACGACGCTAACTCCGATTCCGAGCAAAGCCGAAAGCGATGGCGCCATAACGCTTAACTGCGAAACCGAAGGCGCCAGCATAGGCTATCAGATATTGAATGAGGGTGACGAACTGGGGCCTACATGGCAAATTTATCAGGCCCCGCTATCCATAAACGAAGGTGAGAGGCTGGTGGCAATCGCTCATCGCATTGGCTTTATTCCAAGTGCTACGGTGAACATTCGCTAAGCTAGATTTCTTAGTAAATGGGGTCAGAGTAAAAATACAGTACTGTATTTTTACTCTGACCCCATTTATTATTTATTAATTGATCTTTTATCCGATTGCGGTTTTTTTAGCTAGGAACTTAACCCGCTTTTCCACACACCGTATCGTAAATTTATTATCTGGTCATTCTACACTCAAATTCACTTGGGGATATATACCCTCGTGGCGAATGTGATCGTTCCAAATTGTAGTACAGCATATAATCCGCAATGATCCCTCTGAGTTGCTCCACTGTTTGCAGAACCACTCTCTTTATACGCTCGGTTTTAAATTGCTGGTAAAACAATTCCATAAAAGCGTTGTCATTCATCCGTTTCACTCGGTTCATGCTCTGCGCTATACAGTATCGGTGCAGTCGTTCCTGGTTTCGGCCAACTAGGTGCTCTGCACCTCGGTCTGAGTGAAAGATCAGCTCCTTGTGATGCCCTCTGTTCCTCCTTGGGGAGGTTATGTTCTCGCTCAAGCTTTTTCAAACGCTTTAGTACGGATTTCGTTTTGAGGTCTATAGTGATGACTTTCTTTGTAGGCATGATCTGTCCTCGTCGCATTTCCATGCGCCAACGATATTGCATCACTTCATGGATATCTAGAAACTCAGCAACGTGCTTTGCCAGCACACCGGGTATTTCTGATAGCGACACGGCCGTCGCCTTAAACTCATCATCGTAGGAATTGTAATACTTGCGTCTTGGCATTGTGCACCTCTTCTTTGGTAGATTGAGGTGTGTTTGAAACGGGTTAGATTCCCATCTTTTTTGATTTTTTGTTATGTTTCGTAGTCGCATATCTCTCAGTAGCGGTGTTAAACGTACATAGTGGCTTTCAAATCTTTTTTCGATGGATATCAAAAACGGGAAACGAGAGGACAAGCCCCGCCAGCATTATCAAACATGTTCCCAATACCAGTGATAATGTCACTGAATACCAAAAGGAAGCATTGTTCCCAAAAATTGTAAATATACCCGTTACTACACTTGCCGATCCGCACATTACGGAGCTGATGGTCTGCCACCAGGAGTTTTTGGAGTCCTTTAAGACTCTAGGGAGAAGTTGGACAAAGCTAATATAAGCTACCACTCCGCCGGACACAAAAGATACAAGCGCAGACGAACGCCAATACTGCTCAGGATTTGGGTCAAGCTGGTATAGTACAAACGGCGAGATAGATATAACGATAAGATGAATGCTAAAAATTAGGACCGTCTTTAGGCGAACTGCCAGGAGATTCTCTGAAGTAGCATCACTAACCTTAACGATGATGGTTGCAATCGTAGTGAACCCGGCGAGAGCAATGGCCATCTCTGCAAATCCCATCAATAGTGTCTCTGTATCCATATTAGCCTTCAGACTCCGCTGCGCATGCTTGCCAGTTTTTCTCGATCCTGATTAAGAAACATAACAATTGTATAATTAGTCAACGTGGTATGTACTTCCGCCTTGCGCAAAGTTTACTCGCCAAATTCTTCATTTCAACCATTAAGTTCAAACACCCAGTTTAAGGTCGATTGAGATACTTAGTGTCACGAGTATCCTAGATAAAGAGACCTCAGTATGACTTATATGGAGTTTCCTCATATTTAGGGGTGACTCTTTGGTTCATCGAACTTTCTCGTTCGTGGGCCCGGCAATGGAGCCCAAAACCGTCGATATAAGGAGACCCCATCGTTATTTTTTTCGTTAGGATTTCCGTGTTTACACAAACGTCAGCTTGGGAGTCGAACTTAGACAGTGGGCTCTTAAGCTGGGACTGTCCTCCCTCAAAAATATCTGAGATTGTCTGTCAGAGTGAATACCCACTACCACACGTTATTTTAGTCTGTCGATCGCAGCAGAGGCTCTGACTAGGTAATCTGCGCGGGAATCGGGGTCAACCGGACCTATACACCGCAGTTTGAGTTCCATTGCTTTGGCGAACTTCGTGTTGTCCGCACGCTCTGGCTTCGCTTTGCCAAAACTATTTTTTAATTGTGCCAACTGTATTGTCATGCGTGATGCTTGATCAAGGGCCGGCGACTCTATATTCGCGCGAATCTCTAAGTCGATGCAGAGGTCACGCATCTCGTTGCTGCCGTTAAGAACCAATTTCTTAAATTCGGTGTTGGTTTTGACTTTGCTCAAGGCCTGCCAGCGCTGGTTTAGTAAGGTGTCCAACTCCTCTCGCCCAATCAGGGCATGAGATTGCCATTCGGCTTTCTTCTCATCATTGGGCAGCAGGGCGATAGCGTCATCGGTGCCGGCGCTTGTGATGCTATTTTCTACGGCTTCGATTAGCGCTGTTTTTTCGGATAGTTGAGCTAAAAGCAGCAATAGCTTTTTGTCTGGCAGGCTTTTAAAACGCATGTCCATTTTGCGCTTAATAGCATTGAACTGATCTAAAAGCTGCGTGCGTTGGGACTTAAGTCGCGGATCTAATTCGCTGGAAAACTTTTGCATTGCTTCTTGATATTCTGCTCGGCAGTTTCTAAATTCCTCATCCTCCAATTCAAGGAAAGCACTTAGGGAATTCAAAATAGCGTTGAGGCTGCTCTCAACTTTAGCGAGGTCTTCTTTTAGCATCTCGCTTTCATTATTTCGTTGCTCAAATATTTTGTCGCAAGCGGCGCGAAATTCTTCCCAATATTTTTTGTCTTCCTTAAAAGAAGTAGGGCCAACTTTTTTCCATTGTTGCTGCAGTGATTTAGCCTGAGACATTGCGCTGTTGTTATCTTCCAGCGCACCAAGTGCTAATGCGGCGTCTATATATTCTTGCTTAGCTTTGGCATTGCCTTTTACTGAGTTTCGCCTCAGCTTACGCAGCTGATTGATCAGAGCATAAAACTGCTTTTGCAGGGTATTGATTTTAGATTGTTCCACTGGGGCGTATTTTTTCCACTGCGCCTCGGCACTGCTAAGTAATTTATTAACCTGAGAGATATTAAGATCTTCGCCTTCTAATTGGGCAACATCTTTTTCCAGTTGGGCACAAATTTCTCGGCGACTCTTAAGGTTTTCCACCATTAGCTGCTTTCGTTGTTTAAAATATTCTTTGCACGGTTCGTAGGCTTTATCAGACAACACTTTGAACTCTGCCCATAATTCTTCGTTTTGATTGGAGCGGCCTAAACTTTTCCATTCCTTGTGCATAGTGGCGATATGTTTAGAGCGATCTGAAGCATGCATCTTTGACTCGCCCAGATGTTTAATCTGCTCAATTAGTTGCTTCTTCTTTTCAGTTGAAGCAAAAATCTTCCATTCTCTAAGCTCATTGATAGCGTCTTTGTATTCAGTGGCTAGCTTTTGCAGTTCGCCGCGGCTCTTACCCAAGGTATTGCTAATATTGCCCTGAATCTTGTCCCAAGCTGATAACGCTTCAGCAGACTTGCCATCGGCAAGAGATTTCTTCAGTGTCTCCAGCAGAGTAATGGTTGTCTCATGGAGTTTTTCTTGGTGAGTCTTATTCTTTTCCAGCAACGCGGTTAGCCGGGTTTCGGTGGTGTTGATTAATTCAATAAACTGCAGTTCTTCTGCTTTGATGCGTTTCTTAAACTTGTTGCAAGTGGTTTTGAATGCAACCAACTTGGTCGTATTTTTGAAGCTCAATTTGTCCAAACTGGAGGCGAAGTCTGCCAGTTCTTGTTCAGTAACCGGTTCGAGCGGCGGTTTAGGCTTGCTTGGCGCTGATTTTACGGCCGTTTCTGACTTGCTGTCAGATTTGTCCTGGGCGGCGGCAGGCTTTGCTGTATCGGTGTCTGCTGCGACGTCGCTATCTTCTGCCGCTGGCGGAATTGCGGCGCTGGCATCTGCTTGAGTGGTGGTTGGAATAGGAGCAATGGGTTCAACCCCGCGAGACTCAGATTCTTTAGCCAATTCATCGGTGGTTTTAATAGGTGCAGTTGTCATAGGCCGTAAATTACCAATTTTAAGGGAATGCTGTAGGTGGACCCCAGTTTAACAGAACTTATTCATAATTCGCCAAAACTGTGGCCAAGCCAAGGAATGTGCCTAAATAAAATAGGCCGTCTAGATATTTAATCAACGCCTAAATTGAGCTACTGGGTTAGTGAGATGCTATAATTTTGCCCGCGCGGTCGCGCTTTCCCTCAATTCGGAACTTTAGATGCTGGCAGATTCGGTTAAAGACAAGATTCAGTCTGCCTATAAACAGATGATCGAAGCGAAACAATTGACACCGCGCTATGGTCAGCGATTGATGATCGCAGAAATTGCTAAATGCCTTGCTACGATCACTACCGCTGATGAACCGCCTATATGCGTGGTGGAAGCTGGCACGGGGACAGGTAAAACCCTTGCTTACGCGTTAGCAGTCCTTCCCTTAGCTCAAGAACTTGGGCTAAAGGTGATAATCGCCACAGCAACAGTTGCTCTCCAAGAGCAGGTAGTGCTCAAAGATTTGCCAGAGATCCTTAATTCCAGCGACTTACGCTTCCGCTATACCTTAGCGAAAGGGCGGGGGCGATATCTTTGCTTGGCCAAGCTGGATATGCTTCTCAAAGGCAATGACAGCCTAAATGCCATGATGGATTTATACGGTGAGTCCTTAGACGATCAGACCAGCAATCTGGTTCTATATGAAGAAATGCTGCAGCAGTTGAGTGCCGGGAAATGGGCGGGTGACAAAGATGACTGGCCAACACCATTGGCAGATACGATTTGGAAGCCGCTAACGGCTGACACTGGCCAGTGTATGGGGCCAAAATGCAGCCATTTTAGAAATTGTTGCTTCTATCAAGCAAGAGATTCAATGGACGCTGCAGATTGTATCGTCAGTAATCATGACCTTGTACTAACTGATTTGGCTTTGGGCGGGGGTGTTATCCTGCCGGAACCGGAAAAATGTATCTATGTTTTCGATGAGGCCCATCATCTCCCTATAAAAAGTAACAACCATTTCGCCACATTTACTAAAATACGCTCGACAATAGCTTGGCTAGAGCGCTGCGAGCCAATTCAGCTCAGACTACTTAGCGATGAGTTTTTAGAGCCAAAGGCAGAGGAAAGCCTTAGGTTTCTTACTATTCAAATACGTGAGCGCTTAGAGGAGGCTTGGTTGATTCTAGAGCAGACGCTGACGGCTCTAGATCAGATAGACAGTTATGAGAATAGAGCCCAGCATGCATTTCATTTAGGGGTAGTGCCAGAAGCGCTGAGAGAGTTAGCAACTGATCTTGGACATTTATTCACGCGGTTTGCCAGTAGCTACCAAGGGATTACCGATGACTTGAAGGAAGCCATGGAAGATGGCGCTGAACTGAAGCGCCGTGGGATGGCAGAGCAGTGGTATCCGTTGGTCGGCAGCATAGAGCGGCGGGCTAATTCCAATCTCGAGTTGTGGCTCAGCTATGCCACTGTTGATCCCAAAGACAAACCGCCGCGTGCCCGCTGGTTAAGCTTCAACGAGGCCGATGGGGTCTCGGATATCGCCTTGGCGTCCAGCCCTGTGTTGGCGGCGGAAACTCTACAAGAGCGATTATGGGAGACTTGTGCTGGGGCGGTACTCACCTCGGCAACCCTGTCGGCGCTAGGGGAGTTTGGTGTGCTAAAGATGCGAGCCGGTTTACCCGAGCGAACAAAATATTTCTCTATTCCTAGTCCATTCGACTTCGAAGGTGCAGCAAAACTGGTTATACCTCGCATGAACTGCGCGCCATCTGATACCGTGCGACATACTGAGCTAATCATCAAGGCAATCCCGGAGTTAGTTGACGCTGGGGGCGCTTCTCTCATGCTCTTTACCTCGCGCCGGCAAATGAATGATGTTATTCAAGGCTTACCGGCAAAATGGCGAGCGTTAATTCTATGCCAAGATGATTTTCAAAAGTCTGAGCTGATCAAATACCATCGCAAACTCATTGACGAAGGTAAGGGAAGTTTCATCTTTGGACTTTCAAGCTTTGCCGAAGGAGTGGATTTGCCTGGGAAGTATTGCACCCACGTGCTAATCGCGAAAATTCCGTTTGCCGTGCCCAATGACCCTATCGAGATGACTTTATCGTCATGGGTGGAGCTTCAGGGCACCAATGCATTTGCTACCCTCGCTGTTCCGGATGCGGCTTTTAAGCTGGTTCAGGCCAGCGGTAGATTACTGCGCAGTGAGACTGATACCGGAACTATTACAGTGTTTGATGAAAGGTTGGTGAATAAGAGTTATGGCAAGCAAATCTTAAATTCTCTGCCGCCTTATAGGCGTGAAATTTTCTCAACTGAGATCGTGCTTTGAATGCTCAGGACAAACAGTGTCCTTCACTGTTTTGAGAACACCCGCAGGTTAATTGCATCGAAGCTATCACGACGGCAAATCGCACTAAACGTGGGGGCGTAAGATCCGGTGCCTACGTGGTAATTTAAGTTAACGCTCACAGGCTGATCTCCTCGCTGACTTATTTCCACCTCGTCAGGGGTCATAATGATTTCCCTGTCACCCAGCAACTCCTGAAGCTTAAGTTTGCAGGCGGCAATGAGCTGAGAGTTGTCGCTGCTCAGTTTTAGCTGCGCTTCGTATTTGCTTAGGGCTCGAGCGGACTCTTCGTTTTGGATTTTCTCAGGATAACGCTCGCCGGCAAAGCCACTGTTGATATCGCTGAGCCAATACACGAAATTTGCCGTCACATTGGATTTGCCGGCGCAGGTCAAAATAAACTTTGGATTCTCTATGCTAGAGTTTTCACTTAGCTTCGCCTCGAGCAAGCTATCGCAGCCCTCGCGAGTCAATATATAGGTCGCTGCGATCGACAGAGATTCAGAGTAGGGCTCGGCTAGAGTCTTGGGGAGCCATCCAGAGTTGTCCAGGTCCTGCCCAAGCACATTAATCGATAAAACAAGGCATAGGCCTATTGATCCTGCGCCGTGCAGCGATCTCTTAGCGGGGCCTAAGGGTGCCGGTTGAGGGTTTAAAGAGAGCATAGGGCGAGGTTACGCCCCGCGTTCTTCCATAGCTGGTTCGGAATAGTTTAGGACCTGCTTTAACGCCTCCCAACCTTCGGGATTGGTTTGGTGATAGATCTTCTTAACCTTTGCATTGCGCAAGGTCCTTGCTTCTTCCATGCTTCTAGTCATTTCAGCGAGTTTCTTAGCGATTTCCATTTTGCTCATACTGCATCCCTTGCATCTTTAGTACGTTTCAGTCTAAACAGCTAGCCGAACATACCGCCAGCAGGCTTAATCAAACTATAGTAAAGAGCGTGAAAAATGCACCCCGAAAAAAAAATTAAAGTACTGGAAAAATTTGGGATATGTTCTAGCAGGCGATTTACCTGCAGCTTTACGATGCCGCCGCCGATAGGCTTTTGCACACACTAGTCGCTTAAGTTGGGTATCAACCCTAGTGCAGCGATCTACCAGACTTAGCTTTCTTTGTGGGGCTATCGGGCTTCAATGAATGAACCGGCGTGCTCCATTT
>JBLGBD010000102.1:0-11746 GCA_047617585.1 Pseudohongiellaceae bacterium
CCGAATACATGGTATTGGTGGATGGCTATCTCTCCAGCATCGCTGATATTTCTAGCGTGCCTCTGGGCATAAACAAAAACGGCATTCCAATTTTGCTCAGAGATATTGCCGAGATCAACCTTGGCCCCCAGATGCGCCGGGGCCTCGCTGAGCTTAATGGCGAAGGCGAGGTGGTTGGCGGCATTGTTATTATGCGCTCGGGGGAGAACGCGGCGAGTGTAATTGCCGACGTCAAAACCAAACTGGAGCAACTAAAAGCCGGTTTGCCTGAAGGGGTTGAGATTGTCACCGTGTACGACCGCTCGGGCCTTATTGGCCGCGCGGTCTCCAATTTGTGGGAGAAGTTATTCGAGGAACTTATCGTAGTCGCTTTGGTCTGCATGCTGTTTCTATTTCATTTGCGCTCATCGATGGTAGCCATCATCAGCTTGCCTATTGGAATTTTGGCAGCCTTTGCGGTGATGAACTTGCAGGGGATCAGCGCGAACATTATGTCCTTGGGTGGCATCGCAATTGCTATTGGCGCCATGATCGACGGCGCCATCGTGATGATTGAAAACATGCACAAGCATATGGAAAAAACCCCGCTCACCGACACCAACCGTTGGCAGATTGTCGCCAAATCCGCTGAGGAAGTTGGCCCTGCCCTGTTCTTTACTCTGATTATTATCACAATGAGTTTTCTGCCGGTGCTATCGCTGGAGGCCCAAGAAGGTCGCATGTTTGCGCCACTGGCCTACACCAAAACCTATGCCATGGCAGCATCCGCATTTTTGTCGATCACGCTGGTTCCCGTGCTTATCGGCTACTTCATTCGGGGTAAAATCAGGCCAGAACAGGCCAATCCCTTAAACCGACTAATTATGGCGCTTTATCGCCCTGCAATCCGCAGAGCATTGGCGTTCCCAAAGACCACCTTACTTTTAGCGACTTTACTAATTGCCATTGGCATATGGCCAGCGTCACAAATCGGCAGTGAGTTTATCCCGCCATTGGATGAAGGAGATTTGATGTACATGCCAACGACTTACCCTGGTATCTCGATCGGCAAAGCAAGGGAAATACTGCAGCAAACCGACAAACTCATTAAAACTGTGCCTGAAGTTGAGACAGTGTTCGGCAAAATGGGCCGCGCTGAAACAGCAACAGACCCAGCACCAATTACCATGATGGAAACCTTCATCCAGCTAAAACCAAAAAGCCAGTGGCGCCCCGGTTTAAGCTCTGATGACCTAATCGCGGAGCTCAATGCGCTGGTTACCATACCCGGCCTAACCAATGCTTTCGTAATGCCCATAAAAACCCGTATCGATATGTTGGCCACCGGCATTAAAACCCCAGTAGGTATTAAAGTAGCCGGACCAAATCTAGCCGTGATTCAGGACATAGGCCAGCAGATAGAACGAGTGCTAAAAGATGTACCTGGCACCGCATCGGTGTATTCCGAGCGAGTGGCAGGCGGCAGATATATCAAGGTAGATATAAATCGAGACCAAGCCGCTCGCTACGGTTTGAATATTGCCGATATTCAGCAAATTGTAGCAACCGCCATTGGCGGCATGGAGATTAGTGAGACAGTAGAAGGCCTAGAGCGCTACCCCATCTCACTGCGTTACCCACAGGCCTACCGTGATTCAGTGGAGTCGGTGTCACTGTTGCCTTTACTTACGGCCAATGGACAAAGCATCGCTCTAGCCGATGTTGCCAACATTTATCTCGAAGACGGCCCGCCAGGAATAAAGAGTGAAAACGCACGCCTTAACGGCTGGAGCTATATTGATATACAGGATGTAGATGTGGGCACCTATGTGCGGGCTGCTCAACAAGTGGTTGCGGATAATATTCAACTCCCCCCTGGTTACACCCTTAACTGGTCTGGCCAGTATGAATATATGGAGCGTGCCAAAGAACGGCTAAAAGTCGCAGTGCCTTTTACTCTCGCTATTATTGTTATTTTGCTTTATCTCAATTTTAAGAGCTTTGTTGAAGTGACTTTAATCATGGCTACGCTACCATTAGCCCCCATTGGCGGCCTGTGGCTGATGTATCTCAACGGCTACAATTTTTCCGTAGCGGTTGCAGTGGGCTTTATCGCACTGGCCGGGGTGGCCGTAGAAATCGGCGTGATAATGCTGGTGTATTTGAATCAGTCTTACCAACAAATGTTAGAACAGTGCGAGGCCGACGCCGTAACGCCAAGCAAACCCTTGCTGTTGCACAGCGTGATGGAAGGCTCGGTTATGCGCGTGCGACCGGTTATGATGACAGCCACGGCCACCATCGCCGGCCTGCTGCCAATCTTGTTTGCTACCGGAACCGGTTCGGAGGTAATGAGCCGCATTGCGGCACCAATGGTTGGGGGCATGCTCTCGGCCGTGTTCTTAACGCTATTAGTGCTACCAAGTTTTTACTTTTTGTGGCGCAGTGTGGGGTTGCGAGAGTCCTAACCTAAGCGGTTGCGAGACAGGTTGCTGCAAACCATTAGACCGCTCCGTCGCCTTTGGATGCAGAACTCAGATCATACGACTAGACGCGCGTAGCTTCAGCTACTATCCTCAATAGTAAATGCCGGTTTGTAGTCCGACAAGCCCCTCACTCGGGCAGGGTTTTGCTGACGCCTCTCTCTGCTCCATTTTCAAGCGAGCATGCCACAATGGTACTAGCACGATTTCAAGATTTTCTCAGTGGGCTGGTTAAGCTACAAAGCGATTTCATGGGAGGCGGCGACAAAGACTCTATGGATGAGCTGTTGCAGCGACTTATGGGTTCCGTAGGTGAGGTATCGGGCATCATTACCGCTCGTCAAGTATTGGACCGTTATAGAGCATCAGACGACGAGGCTAAGCTCAGGTTCTTTAAAAATCTCGAACAGAATTTCAATGCCAACCCTGCCGTCGTTAAGCTGGCGTTTGATGCTTATCAAAAAGCGCCAACCAGCAGCAACATCAACCGTTTGTCTCGTGCCGCAGAACCCACGCGACAGGAACTGCTCCGGCGATTGAACCAAACTCCGAATGCCACCCACGATCTGGTAGCGATGCGAGCAGACCTGCTGGGCTTTCTAAAAGATAACCTCGATATAAAACCGGTAGATGAGGATTTTGTGCGCATGTTCACCTCTTGGTTTGGGCGAGGTTTTTTAGTGCTGCGCAATATTAACTGGTCTGTATCAGCCGCCATCCTTGAACGAATTATTCGTTATGAAGCTGTACACGAAATCAAAGATTGGGACGATTTACGCCGACGAATTGACCCGCCCAACCGCCGCTGCTTTGCTTATTTTCATCCGGCCTTGGCCGACGAGCCATTAATCTTTGTTCAGATAGCATTGAGCAACAGCATACCTTCGTCAATCGAGTCTATTCTAGCATCCGAAGTAGAAGATGACGGCAACTACACGACCGCAACTTTTTACAGCATAAGTAATTGCCAACCTGGCCTGAACAACATTTCCTTTGGCAATTTCTTAATTAAACAAGTAGTGCAAGAGTTACAGGCGGAGTTCCCTTCTATTAAGACCTTTGTAACACTCTCACCAATTCCTGGCTTTAGCCGTTGGCTTGATTCCCAGCCAAAAGATCTGGGCGAAAATCTAGCCGCGCTTAAAGCCCAAGTACAGCAATTGCCTATAGAAGAAGTGGAGGGTGACATTGCTGATCAGCTTAGAAAGCTCGTGTTCAATTATTTGATGCAAGCAAAAAAAGGCCTTTATCCTTTTGATCCAGTTGCTAAATTTCACTTAGGCAATGGTGCGTTGATTCACAAAATTCACATAAACGCGGACATGAGTGCCAAAGGCATGGCTCAGTCTCGAGGTGCCATGGTTAACTATCTGTACGATCTGAACAGTATCGAGATTAACCACGAGCAGTTTATTAGCGAAGGGCAGGTTAAGTATTCAGAGAAACTTAAGTCACTGTTGCTTAAGGACTGAGGTTAAGAACTGAGGGTAAGGACTGAGGGTAAGGGCTGAGGTTTAGTACTAGACTGTGGATGGTTGTCCTCGCTGCGGAGCTTTTCGGCGAGCACTTTGTCCTATTGGAAACCCAGACTTCTGTCTTAAAAGCCAAAGAATTGAGCCGCCGTCCCAATGCTTGAGTTTAATATGCATTACCCCAAGCTAATTACGGTATAGACAAGTGATTATTTTACCTCGGGTTGATTCGATGCACTAAGATGAATCCCGCGGCAGTACTCAAAGGAGTAAACCCATGTTACATCTCGAACACATCAATCTCGTGGTCAATGATGTTCCTGCCATGCTCGCATTCTATCAAACAGCCTTTCCCCACTGGAGAATACGCGACACAGGCAAAGGGGATTGGAACGGCAAACCTCGTACTTGGCTTCACTTTGGCGACGACTACCACTACATTGCCTTAAGCGATAACGGTGAGGGAGAGAACCGAGACCTTGATGGACACCAAATAGGGCTCGCCCATTTCGCTTATGTCACTAACAACATTGATGCAATCACTAATCGGCTTGTTGAGGCCGGATACAAAATCGCAAAACCTGGAGCCATCGACCCATTTCGTAAGAACGTCTATTTTATTGACCCCCAAGGCTTCGAAGTTGAGTTCGTAGAGTATCAAAGTGATTTGCCCGCAGAGCGTAACTTAAGTAGTTAGGGTTAATTTTTTGTGAACTAATTCGCTTGAGTTTTTAGGTTCAACCGAATAATTTTGCAGATTGTCCTCTGCACATTCGATTTCGCTTTAGTGTTGTCTCGAGTGCTTTTACCGGCGCCTTATTGCAGGGTTTAATTGTTTAGGCACTAACGCTTTTATTGGCAAGAAGGTAAAGAGCTATCGATTCCTCTACACGCGAACTAGGTCATACTTATTATGTGTATGTGCCCCTGCCCGAATAGCTAGAGCGGTTACTTTGCGTAAGCTAAGGCACATAGATTATGCGAAGCACAATTGAGACCCTAGGTTTCAAGCCGCCTTAAACGCAGTGCATTAGGTTATGCTGGCTGCAGTCAACCTCAAACCCATCAGCCGCAGGTCAATTTTGGCCCGGTTTAGACCAATGTTTGTTTGTTTCTTTCTTTCTTTCTTTCAAAGGAGCCTGGCTATGGCTGCAACCAGCCTACTAGCACTGATAGACGATATTGCCACGTTGCTGGATGATGTCGCTTTGATGACCAAGGTCGCTGCTCGCCAGAGCGTTGCAGCAGCAGACGATGTGGCAACAATGACCCAGCTGGCCGCCAAGAAAACAGCAGGCGTGTTGGGCGACGACCTTGCTCTAAATGCCCAGCAGGTAACCGGCGTAAGTGCTGATCGCGAATTAGCGGTAGTTTGGGCGGTGGCTAAAGGCTCATTACGCAACAAAGCCATCCTAGTCCCGGCAGCGCTGTTTGTTAGTGTAGTTGCACCTTGGGCAATTACTCCTGCGCTAATGCTTGGCGGTTTGTTTTTGTGTTACGAAGGCGTTGAAAAACTCGTCCACGTATTTCACAAGCAGGCGCACGAAGATGAGACCGCCCGCGCTGCAAGGGTGAGCGCTTTACTGGATCAAAAAACAGACTTAGTGGCCTTCGAAAAAGCCAAGATTAGGGGCGCAGTGCGCACCGATTTCATTTTGTCGGCTGAGATCATCGTAATCACACTAGGCACACTCACTGACGCTGGCATGGGGCAAAGAGTGGCTGTTCTCGTGGGCATATCATTGCTGGTCACCTTCGTCGTTTACGGCCTGGTAGGCGGCATTGTGAAGCTGGATGACTTAGGGCTATATCTCAACCGCCAGGTGGAAAGTTGGAAACAGACCATCGGGCGAGCCATCTTAACCGCGGCGCCTTGGCTTATGAAGACTCTTTCGGTAGTAGGAACAGCCGCGATGTTCTTAGTCGGCGGCGGTATCTTAGTACACGGCGTGCCTGCTGTCGGCCATGGTATTGAAGCCTTTGCCGCTCCTTTGGGAGGGATAGCCCCCGTTATAACTACCCTAACCGGCGCCTTGGTAGGAGTCGCCGCCGGTGCCGTGGTGCTCTTGATAATGACTGTTTTCAGCCGACTACGTGGCGCTAAAGAATAGCCCTTCAAGAGTTGAATGATGAGAAAACTGACGATAAAGGTTTTTCAACTTACTCTGACCCTCTTGATTGGGTCTTGTCATGTTTGCGGCAAAATTTTGCCCGCGGGCTTAGAAATGCATTAATATCGGGCTGAGCCTAGTTAGATGGGAGAATGTGTCTCTTCAAACGATAGGTAAACTGCTAGAGACTAATTAGCCAATAACAACAAACCTAGCACTACCGGCACCAACTATGAGGAACCTTTAAATGCCCGATATAACTGGAATAAATCAGATCGACAGCTTGCTGGTCGGCCCCGACAATCGCTGGAATATAGACCAGCCAGTAGGTAGTGCCGTCACGGTTACGTTCAGCTTTGCTTCTGAGCTGCCTACTTACGCCGACCCAAACGATCCAGAGAATCAAGGATTCTCAGCCTTTAATGCCGCGCAGCAAGAGGCTACTCGCACAGTGCTTACGCGCATTGCTAGCGAATACAATATTACGTTCAATGAGGTTGCAGACAGCGCCACCGAGTACGGTCAAATGCGCTTTTCAAACAACAATCAGGGCGAAGTCTCCAGCGGCTATGCGACCCCTCCTTTTGCCGTTTCCGATGACAATTCCGGCGATATCTATATGAGTAATGCTGACCCAGATAACCTGAGCAATATTACTCTTGGATCCCGCGCTTGGTCTACCCTAGTCCATGAAATTGGCCATGCTATTGGCCTCAAACATCCTGGTAATTATAACGCCGGCGCTACCGCTGGCGCGGCTGAAGATCCGCCGTTTCTATCTGCCACAGAAGACCACGTCTGGTATACGATTATGTCGTATGTTGAAGCGCCTCAGCTTCAGGAGCGATCTTGGTTTGGCATTCTTGACGTGGCCGTGCTGACTTATCTGTACGGCAAAAAGGCCGTCGCCACAGGTAATGACACCTATGCCTACAACGATGCCGACGGACTGCAACTCGCACTGATTGATGATGCTAGCGGTACAGATACTATTGATTTGTCTGTTGTCTCACTAGGGGCCACCCTAGACATGCGGCCTGGCTCGTTCAGCTCCATAGGTCCCGCCTTGGATGGCACACTCGCCCTCAATACATTGACCATTGGCGCGAACGTGCTGATTGAAAATGCCGTGGGTACGTCTGCAAACGATTCCATAACTGGCAACGATGCCAATAACCAACTACGTGGCGGTGCCGGTGATGACACTATAGTCGGTGGAGCCGGCATTGATGCTGCGCTGTTCAGCGGCAACAAGGCGGCCTACTCAATTACTAACAGTAACGGATCACTTACCCTGCAAGGGTTAGATGGCAATGACAGCCTCAGCACAATTGAGCGCCTGTTTTTTGATGATGTGAAAGTGGCATTCGATTTGGACGCCAACGCCGGTTTAACAGCAAAACTTTTAGGCGCAGTCGCAGGTAAAGATTCCATCGCCAATAAACAATTTGTTGGCATTGGCCTAAATGCCCTAGATAGCGGAACTAGTTATTCTGATTTGATGCAGCTCGCATTAAATGTAGTTTTAGGATCAGATTTTACCAATGCGTCTTTAGTAAATCTGTTATTCAATAACTTAGCTGGCGCTGCGCCTTCAAGTTCAGACCTAGCAACTTTTGTTGGCCTTATTGACAACGGCACATACACCCCAGTGAGTTTAGCCATTCTAGCGGCGGACAATGAAATAAATACTAACAATATAGGCCTAGTCGGCCTTTCCAGCGCAGGGTTAGAATTCATTTAACGCAGGTAGCATTAGCCAGCCGGCCTGAATCGTCTTGCTCATTGAGCTAATTCGAAGAAGGACGGCTGTTGGCATTTGGCAATGAATTCACTACTATCAACACCCCTGCTGCGCTCGGAAATTACTTATGTCCCCAACTTGGTCAAAAAAACTCGCTCTGACGGTTTTGCTATCAGCAGCGGTCAGCATCTCCCAGGCTGCTGAGGTTCCAGTATTAGAAAACACCAACTGGCAGCTGGTCAAAATGACCGTGCTTGGGGGCTACGAGTTTGCGCCCGAAGATCCGGGCAAGTACTACATAAACTTTCGCTCTGATAACCGCCTAACCGGCACCTCTGACTGCAATGATATCGGCGGCAGCTGGTTTCAAGACGGTGAGTCGTTGAGATTTGAGCCATTCGCACCCTCTCGCAGGCTATGTGCACCTGGCTCTCTGCATAACAACTTTGCCCTATTAATGCGTGACGTGAAGTCACTAGAGATACGCGGTGATTATTTGCTGCTTAAAACCTCCTCCGAAGGCTTAGAGCTAGAGTTCGAGCCCCGTTAGTTTAAGAACCCCCCATGTCAGATACCAATAACCAACGCTGACTCTGAGCTGCTGGCCCCTAGGCTTGTTCCTTCTATAGGGTTTTTCTATTACAAAATGTTATAAATTAGTCGGTTTTCGGCCTTTGTCCTGCCCTGACTTCACCTCATACTAGACCCTGATTTTTGCCCCGATTGGGCACAGTGCTGCCGCCTTATTAGAGTTGATTGAAAAATAATGGCTCAGCGCTAGATATTAAAAGAATAACGGAGTCCGCAATTGATAAAAGTCCCATTTTTACCTGGTAAACACCCTCTGGTCATAGGCTTTACTAGCCTGTTATTGGCTAGCTCCATTCATCTCGCAATCGCCCAAGACCAACCAACCACTGACGATGACTCGACAGTGACTTATCCCGCTAGTTTTTTTGCCCAATATCAGCCTTACTCGGTCAACGATATGTTGGTCCGGATTCCCGGCATCAATCTTGCCTTGGGTGGCGGTGGCAATGCCGGAAGCGCAAACGGCAATCGCCGCGGCTTGGGTGCAGGGGGTGATCAGGTGCTCATTAATGGTCGCCGCATAGCCGGCAAAGGCAACGAAGGCAATCAACAGCTTTCCCGTATTCCAGCCACAGAAGTGCAGTACATCGAAATCATTCGCGGCACTTCCGGCGATTTAGATGTGCGCGGTGGCACCCAGGTAATTAATATCGTGTTGCTGGAAGCCGAATCCAGCACCTCCTATGCCTACGAAATCAATATGGACCACTATCAAGATGGCAAATATCAGCCAGGCGGCAAGATTTCCGCAACCGGCCAAAACGGTGGCTTCAACTATTTCTTAAGCGCAGAGCTTGAACCCCGCTGGGAATTTCGCGACGGCTTCGAAGAGAGTTTGAATCTGGACAACAGCCTTAATGAAACTATCGATCGCGACGAAGGCCAAGATGCATGGCCGACCGCGATTGCGGCCAACCTTGGCTATGAATTTAACGAGCGCAACATTGCCAATTTGAATTTTCAGCTCACTAACAATGATTTCACCTCCTATGCCGATCGTATCATCACTAACTTTAGGCTTGATCCTGCCACGGTCAACATAGAACGAGACGAGATCCCAACCGAAGACAACTCATGGGAGATCGGTGGCGACTATATGCACGTGTTTGAAAACGGCAGCCGCTGGCGCACGCTTTTCATTGTCAACGAATCTGAAACCGACGAGCTGCGTGATCGCTTAAAAATTGATGGCACAACTGTCACTAAAGATTTGTTTCTCGCCAACTACGTGAACACTCAAGAGCGTATTGTGCGCTCATCTTATGTCTTTGATCTCGCCGAAGCCCAATCGCTAGAGTTAGGGGTAGAGCGAGCACAGACTATATTAGACACCTCGCTACAGCTTGGCCTGTTAAATACCGGCATCGACGCGTTGCCGGGCGACCCGCGTTTTGGCGGTTTGTCGCCAATCACCGATGCCAATGGCACGGTAGAAGAGCTTCGCTATGAGTATTTTGCGATCAACAACTGGCAGATTAACGAGCGCATGAGTTTAGAGACAACGCTGTTATTCGAAGACAGTGAAATCACCCAAACCGGCGATATTTCTAAGTCACGCAGCTTTACCTTCTTTAGACCCAAAATTGATTACCGCTTTGACATAACCCCAGCCATTCAATTGCGTGCCACCGCCGAGAAAGACGTCGCCCAACTTAGCTTTTCTGATTTCACGGCCAGCATCGACGGCAGTGACGATGAGCAGAACGCCTTCGAAGGCAATGCGGACCTTCGGCAAACTCAAGCTTGGCGTTATTTGGCTAACTTAGAGTATCGCTTGCCTAACGATGCAGGCGTATTAAGCGGCAATTTGTTCTACAACGATTTCGACGACCTTATCGATAACGTGGACGTATCAACAGACACAGAAATCCTCGGCGCCCGCGGCAACATTGGCAGCGGTGAGCAGTACGGCATAAACCTAAACAGCAGCGTGCGCCTGCTGATGTTTAATCAGCCTAATATGCTATTTACTGCCGGTTTAAATATAGAAGAATCTAACTTGACTGACCCATTTTTGAATATCGAACGGGAACGCTCCATGCGTGGTGGCGGCAGTCGCTACAGCTACGGCTTCCGCCACGATATCCCTTCACGTAACAATATGAATTGGGGTATCAATTATCGCCGCGAGTTCTTCAACGACTTTAAAGTGTTCGATGTCGATAAAATTGAACGCTACCCAAAATTCGGCTCCTATTCTGGTTGGATCGAAGTTCAAGCATGGGGCGGCTTGGTCTACCGGTTTGAGGCACGCGATGCACGAGATCGCTGCCGTGTTCGTACTCGCTACATTAATGGCACCATTGCCACTGGAGAAATTGACGAGATCGAAGACTCCTGCTCGGATGCGGGCCCAGTGTTAGCCATAAAAATTCGCGGTACTTTTTAAACCCCACAAGGAAGCAATAGTCGATTATGTCTAGAGCAAATTATTTCGAAGACTTTAAGATTGGTAGCACTCAAGAATACGGCAGCTATCTGATGACTGAAGAAGAAATTATCGAGTTTGCCTCAAAGTATGATCCCCAACCGTTTCATCTTAGCGATGAAGCCGGCAAGGCAATGATCTTTGGCGGCCTCTGCGCCAGCGGTTGGCACACAGGCAGTATTGCTATGCGAATGACGGTCGACAATATGCCAAAAAATTCGGCCGGGCTAGGCTCCCCTGGGCTTGATGAACTGCGTTGGATCAAACCAGTATTCCCAGGGGATACACTACATATGAAGAGCACTGTCTGTGGAAAAAAAGAATCGAAATCTCGCCCAGAGCTAGGCATTGTGTTTTTACTGAATGAAGTTTTTAATCAGAAAGACGAACTGGTGATGAGTTTCAAACCCACCGTGATGTTCAAGAAGCGAAACCCCTAACAGTTGCGACACTTTGAATGGGGGCGGCGCCACTCTAGCCTAAATTATTTGCCCCAAATTCCAATAGAAGCCAAAGACTAATCCGCTAGAAAATACATCTTTCTACATAAGAGCTTTAGGTGCGGTTTATTGTTCTGGTTTGAACTTCTTGAATATGAAACGGCCCGCCGAATGCAGCAATAAGGAAGGTATAGCCACAAAAGCAGCGGCCCCTAAGGGTAATATACCGCCAAAGGTGTAGGTCAAACCCATTACAAACCCCACGACCAATTCACCACGGTAGAGTGGGTAGAAGATGCCTACGGGAATGAGTATCAGCACAAAGTTTCCCGTCGCTTCATCGAAGCCAAACTCGAAGCTTGCCGCCATAATAGCGCCATAAAAAATGGCGCCAACAAAACGGCTCATGGTTACAGTTGAAAAGCCAAACAGTCCGCTGTTAGGCCCGTTCGTGCCGTCTGAAGGAAACAGCAGCCACGCCAATAGCGGCAGCGACAC
>JBLGBD010000103.1:0-11701 GCA_047617585.1 Pseudohongiellaceae bacterium
TTTGCTCTGCCGCAGTAGACGAAGCGACGTTATTACCAGAACCTAGAAACCTTCGAGCGATTCTCGCGAGTTTGCGGAAAGGCCCCATTAATTTCCAACTAGTGGAATTGTAAAGGGCACTAATTGATTGCTCTAGGCGTTCGGTATGAGCCGCACTAGCTTGCAGCTGCTGCTGAAGATTTTGGGTTTGATTTTTTACGCTGGCGAGTTCTGTCGTTAGCTCGTGAGAGTCTAACCGAGCGTCCTGTAACTCAGACACAAGGTTGTTATTGAGTTGGTTGGTCTCATGAACTTTGGTGTATGCGGATTCTAGATCCTTGTTCAGGCTATCTAGGTGGCGAGTCGCTAAAGCCAATGCTTCTTCTCTAGATCCCAAGGCCTCCTCTCTAGATCCCAAGGTCTCCTGCAGATGTGCATTTTGCTGCTGATATACAGCTATTGATTGGTTGAGCTTATGAATAAAATTAGATTTATCCATTGACCCAACAAGCTGGTTGAAAGCGGCGCCGTCCCAACGTTTAAGCCATTTAGAAAAAAGCTTGGCGCGGCCAACAGCGATGGCGCTTTCTCCGAAGTATCGCTCTTCTGCTTCCGCATTAGTGCTTGCGGTCGCCGACTCTCCACCCTCTCGATAGAAGGCCGAGATGATGTTGGTATGGGCAAAGTCTGTGTGCTGCGATAGTTGTAGCCAAAAGTCCCAGTCTTCAAAAATGTCAAAACTAGCGTCAAATCTGCAGCCATGGTCTAAAAGGTTACTGTCAAAAAGCATGGAATGAATGGGTATGTAGTTATCATGCATTAACAGTTGTCGATCAAAATCGGTAGCAAACACTTCTGTTAAGACGCTGCCATCGACGCTGGTTTTCTGTGTGCTGCTATAGGCCGCCAAGACAGTCGGATTGGCTTGAAGAAACTCAACTAGGCGCTGCACATGGTCGAGCGCAATCCAATCGTCATCATCTAAGAATAGAATAAAGCTGCCTTTGGCTGCATCTAGGCCAGCATTGGCTGCGTCGGGTCGGGAAAGATTGCTGCCTGTTGCCACAATACGCACTGGCACATTCTTAATCGGGCTGGCAAAGTCGTTCAGAGATTTTTCAGAGGCTTGGACCAGAACTATTTCGATGTTTGGGTATGTTTGTGCGGCGACTGATTCGAGGGCCTGTTTTAATTCACTGCGCCCAATGCTGCGGCAGATAATGGAGACGAGCGGGCTCTCCTCATTTGGGGTTTGGGCTAGCATAATGTAGGAAGGCCAGTCATAAGTGAATAAATACTAATGCTTGCTAATTGATTGAGCTGCCCAGTTGCTTGCTAAGTATTGCGCCTACCACACTGCCGATAAAGTCTAAAAACAGAGTGTCTAGGTGAGTGTTAAAATAATCATCGCTGTTGCTGCCGAAAGCGAGCAGAGCCAGCACTTCACCGTTGTTTACCACCGGGCAGAGGGCGGTAGACTTTACTGATTCACAGGCAGTGGGAAAGAGTATATCCAGCTGCCATTTTTCCATGGCGCCACAGTGGGTGCGCTTCAATCGGAAAATATCTTTAAAGTCCTGCATCATCTTTTTCGGCGGATAGGTGCGGACCGAATCTGCGACATTGAGCTTACTGTGCTCGACAAAGATAACTTCAAGGGCATCAATGTTTGCAAGACTGCCGAGCTGGTCTTGGCAGGCCTCGCCCAATTCAGTGGTGTTGTCGGCGCGCAGCAGTGCCAGCACCAAATTCCGCGTGGTATCGAACAATTGATCATTACTGCGGGCATTTTCCAGCAGGTTGCCCAGCTTCTGGCGTGCCTGGATTCCACCCTCACGCAGCAGAGTGACCTGTCGCTCAAGCAGTGAGATAGCTTTGCCGCTGGCATGGGGAAGGGTGAGCTGCAAAATCAAATCATCTTGATCTGCGAAAAAATTGGGATTCTGCTTTAAATAGTCTGCCACCTGCTCGGAAGTCAGCTTGAGGGGCTGGACTGAATCGATTTCATTTACAGTAGATGTTTTGGCACTCATAATTTAATTGATCCTTGGTAAACGCTGCATACTGGTCCGGTCATCATAACGGGCGAGGTTTTATTGTTCCATTGTATAGTCAACTGACCTCCAGGAAGATTGACGCAAACCGTCTCATCTAACAAATTAAGCATTTTCCCGCAGACGACAGCTGCACAAGCCCCAGTGCCGCAGGCTAAAGTTTCGCCGGTGCCTCGCTCGAATACCCGTAGTCTCAGCGTTGATCGATCAACAACCTGCATAAAGCCAACGTTAACACCTTCTGGAAAATCCGGATGAGAACCTAACGCTTTCCCAATCTCTTTGACGGCAGCATTGTCTATGTCTTCAACTTTAATCACAGCATGGGGATTACCCATGGATACTGCGCAGAACTCAATATCTACGACTCCGCTGGCTAACTGAACGCTACGTCGGTAGCTAGTCGCGGTATCTGAGTTGTAAAAAGGAAGTTGTGCTGGGGTGAAAGTAGGCACTCCCATGTTCACCGTGACTTGGCCATCGTCTTGGGTTTGAAGACTTAATACCCGGTTAACCGTGCCTACCTTCAATGGATTCTTCACCGACAGCCCGCGCTCGTAAACAAAAGCGGCAAAACACCGGGCGCCATTGCCGCAGTGCTCCACTTCGCTGCCGTCGACGTTGAAGATACGGTAGTTAAAATCGACATCGGCGCTAGCAGGGGGCTCAACCAATATAAGTTGGTCAAAGCCAATTCCAAATTGGCGATGAGCCAGTTGCTCAATAGGGATTTGGCGCATATCGACGGCTTGGGTAACGCCGTCTACCATCATGAAATCATTGCCAAGGCCATGCATTTTGGTGAAGGCTAAGCTGTGTTCAGATTGAGATTTCACCATGGTTAGCTTCTAAATTCAGTGATTAGGGGAGTAAGGATTCAAGAGCCAGCAGCTCAGCGACTGTCTCTCGGCGTCTTACTTCGTAAGTGTTTTGGCCATCGACCATGATTTCAGGAACCCGGGGCCGAGTATTGTAGTTAGAGCTCATCACAAAACCATAAGCACCGGCAGAGCGCACTGCCAAAAGGTCTCCCTGAGCGACGGCAAGGGGGCGGTCTTTACCTAAGAAATCTCCAGATTCACACACAGGGCCAACCACATCATAGGCAATAGCGGGCTGAGTGGACTTCTTAACTGGCACAATCTCTTGCCAAGCACTGTACAGCGCGGGCCTGATTAGATCATTCATAGCGCCATCGACGATGGCGAAGTTTTTATGCTCAGTCGTCTTAATGTATTCCACCTTAGTGAGAAACACACCGGCATTCGCGGCAATTGATCGACCTGGCTCCAGCATCAGCGTGAGTGATCTGTTGGCGAATCGGCCTTTTACGGCATCAATTAACTCAGCGGGCGAAGGCGGATGTTCTTCGTTGTAGGTAACCCCCAAGCCGCCACCCATATCAAAATGTTTGAGAACAATTCCTTCAGATGTTAGCTGGTCAACCAAATCCAAAAGCTTGTCGATGGCATCGAGAAAAGGCGCAACGGTGGTGAGCTGAGAGCCGATATGGCAGTCAATTCCGATCACCTCAATGCCTTCAAGGGTAGCGGCCTCTCGATAGACGTCCAACGCGTTGCCACTTGAAATGCCGAATTTGTTTTCTTTGAGCCCCGTTGAAATATACGGGTGCGTACCAGCATCCACGTCTGGATTAACACGCAGCGATACCTGTGCGGTTGTGCCTAGTGACATGGCGATTTGGTTCAATCTAATCAGTTCGCTGTGGGATTCGACATTAAAACAGTGAATTTTTGCATCCAGAGCCTGCTTTATCTCAGCCTGGGTTTTGCCCAGGCCTGAAAAGATAATTTTTGCAGGATCACCGCCTGCTGCTAAGACCCGCTGCAATTCGCCGCCTGACACAATATCAAACCCAGCACCTAAGCGGGCGAGCACATTGAGTACTGCCAGATTAGAGTTAGCTTTGACTGCGAAACAAATTAGGCTGGGCAAGCCGGCCAGTGCGCTAAGGTAAACATTGAAATGCCTCTCCAGGGTTGCGCGGGAGTAGACGTAGCAGGGGGTGCCGTATTTTTCAGCGATATCTGCCAGCGGCACATCTTCGGCATGGAGATGGTTGTTTTTGAAAGTAAAATGATCCATGCCTCGAGCACCTTTGGTATCTGAATGATTTGCGAAATAATTGGTTAAGCCGTTGGATTAAAGCGTTTGTGCAGATAAGCTGCTTTGCTCCGGACGCGTAAGGCCGCCTTTTTGGCCGCAGCTAACCAAGCTGGAGCAAAGAATCGCGGTAAGTAAGAGATAAATAAGTTGTTTCACAAGAATCACGTTGACCGATAAACAAGGCGCGGGCGATTATACCCCCGCAATTGTCATAAACACAGCTCAAATTGGCGCGGTCGCGCGTCGGCAGCTCGGTGCTACCTCACTGTAATCGCAGACAATGTTACATACAGTGATTGAACTTGAAAATTGCAAATACCGAACCCATATTTGACAACCCAATCTTCAGTGGCCCGCAATCGGGAGTGAATTAGGGCTGTTAGAAGCCTGTTAGTGAATAAAAAATAGCTAAGCAATATCTAGAGTTTCAGCTGAAAAAGGCAGATTGAAAATGATTGAAATTAGTAATTTATGCAAACGGTTTGACCAGTTTACGGCAGTAGATGACCTGAGTTTTACAGTGAAAGAAGGCGAAGTACTCGGTTTCCTCGGGCCTAACGGTGCCGGAAAGTCCACCACCATGAAGGTGATCACCGGGTTTCTAGCTCCCACTTCGGGCAAAGTGACTGTAGATGGTTTTGATATTACGCAAAGCCCTATGGAAGCTAAATCACTTATCGGCTACTTGCCTGAGGGTGCCCCCTCATACGGCGATATGACAACCATAGATTTTCTAAATTTTATCGCTGAAATTAGAGGTTATCGCGGTAGCGAAGCTGCTAGCAGGGTGTCTCACGTTCTCGAAGAGGTGGCTCTTACCAGTGTTGCTCATCAAACCATCGACACGCTTTCAAAGGGATTTAAGCGTCGAGTAGGGTTGGCGCAAGCGATTATTCACGATCCAAAAGTTCTTATTCTCGATGAGCCAACAGATGGCTTGGACCCAAATCAAAAACACCATGTCAGAGAATTGATCAAAAATCTTGCTAAGGACAAGATAGTAATTATCTCGACCCATATTTTGGAGGAAGTATCTGCCGTTTGTACCCGCGCCATTATTATTGCCAACGGTAAAATAGTAGCAGACGGCACCCCTACAGAACTTGAAGCCCAGTCCCGCCTGCACAACGCTGTCACCATAAAGCTAACTCAGGCTTATGATCTGCGTAATGATCTGGTGGGGGTGAGCGGCATTGGTGAGGTCAACCAAGATCCAGAAGATGAATTGTTTTATACAATTTTCGCATCCGAAGCCAGATCGATTTTTAGCCAAGTTTCAGACGTCGCAAGAACCAAGCAGTGGCCAATTGATGAGTTTCATATTAACCGCGGACAGCTCGAAGACTTGTTTAGATCTGTAACTACTCAAGCAGGAGTCCGATAGCAATGGGAAACTTAAGCATAATATTCAAGCGTGAATTGATGAGCTATTTCGCTACGCCATTGGCCTATATCTTTATCGTTATATTTCTCATCGCTAACGGCATTTTTACGTTTGATCTGGGGGGGTTTTACCTGCGGGGCCAAGCCGACTTATTGCCGTTTTTTAGTTTCCATCCTTGGCTTTATCTTTTTATGGTGCCAGCGATTGGCATGACGCTTTGGGCCGATGAGAGAAAGACTGGCACTATTGAGTTGCTCATGACCCTTCCAATTCGCCTAGCCGATGCTGTTATCGGAAAATTTTTGGCCGCGTGGGCACTCACCGGCATAGCCTTAGCGCTGACGTTTCCCATTTGGATAACTGTAAACTACCTTGGTGATCCAGATAACGGCGTGATATTCGCAGCCTATCTTGGCAGTTGGCTTATGGCAGGTGGTTTTCTTGCTATCGGTTCCTGTATGTCCGCTTGTACAAAAAATTCCGTTATTGCGTTTATTCTGACGGTTAGTCTTTGTTTCGTCTTCGTTATTATGGGCTCTCCCATTTTGCTGGATGCTTTCCCCGATTGGATGCCCCAGGTCATAGTCGACGCATTCTCGGCGATGGGTTTTTTAACCCACTTCGATTCCATCTCTAAAGGTGTGCTCGATATTAGAGATATGTTGTTTTTTGCCGTATTTATTGGTGCTTGGTTAACCGCAAGCGCCGTTGTCATTGAAATGAAGAAAGCTAACTAGGGCAGTAAAGAGATGAATAATAAATCCCTGTTTTCCGGCCTTGGCCTTAGCCTAATCGCGCTAAGCCTCATAGTGGTTGTTGCATTTATTAGTTGGATTCCGAGTGTAAGAATCGACCTGACCGAAGACAACTTGTATTCGTTGTCAGATGGCACGAAAAACATCGTGTCGAATCTACAAGAGCCTATCGAGCTCATATTTTTCTATTCAGACAGTGCCACAGAGGATGCGCCGCAGATTAGAAGTTACGGGACTCGAGTCCAAGAACTGCTCAGAGAAATCGTTCTTGCCAGCAATGGCAACCTGCGGCTCAGTGTTATCGACCCTGAACCATTTTCAGAAGATGAGGATTTAGCGACCGAGTATGGTATCCAAGCCGTGCCTGTGTCCCAAGGTGCCCAAGCAATCTATTTTGGCTTAGTAGTTGTGCAAGATATAGACCCAGCCAGCGCGCCAATGGGAGTGCGAAATTCCCAAGCGATGCCTTTAATTAGGCCTGATCTAGAAGAGTTTCTGGAATATGAATTCATGAAACTCATCACTAATGTAGATAATCCAGACCGCCAGGTTGTTGGTTTATTGACCGGCTTAGATATGGATGGCGGATTCAACCCCGCTGTTGGCCAATCGACACCGCCTTGGATGATCATGGACGTGATGCGCCAGCTTTATGAAGTAAGGCGCTTAACTGGCGAAAGCGAACAGATTGATGAAGATATCGATATTTTGATGATAGCGCATCCTCAGGGATTCTCTGAAAAGCTGCGTTATGCAATTGACCAGCATGTACTACGTGGCGGCAAAGCCATGGTGTTTCTGGACCCCAATGCCGATTCGATGGTAACTCGCTCACCGACTGGGAATTTAATTCCCGCAGGCATGAGTTCTGAACTTCCAGGACTGTTAGACGCATGGGGTATTGAGTTTCAAAATAATAAAGTCCTCACAGACAATCAGCTAGCACTGCGCGTATCTATGGGTGGCAATCAACGACCAATCCCCCATTTGGGCATGTTGGGCGCCCAGCGGAATTACTTGACGGGGGACGACATAGTAACAAGCCAATTAGAGCTGATAAATTTTTCTTCTGCCGGTTCTATTTCCCAATCAGAAGGGGCCACCACTTCCTTTGAGCCGCTAATTGTGTCTTCCAGCGACGCTATGCTGATGGACGCTGCTCTGCTCGAAGATGTGACTGACCCTTCTGTTCTGTTCGATGAGTTTGTCTCGGTTGAGCAAAGTTTCATCCTTGCGGCGCGAGTCAGCGGTGCAATAAAAACGGCCTTCCCAGAGGGTCGTCCGGTAGAAGAAGTTAGTGAGGCGGCGACAGCAGAGGACGCCGAAGCAGAGCCTACAGACGAGGTTACTCCAGAGCATCTTAGTGAATCGGTTGGAACGGTGAACATTCTCGTTTTTGCCGATACCGATATGTTGAGCGATCGGATGTGGGTCCAAGTGGCCCAATTTTTGGGCCAGCGTATCCCTCAACCTTTCGCAAACAATGGCGACTTGATTATTAATGCGTTAGACAATATGAGTGGCAGCGCCGATCTTGTAAGCATTCGCAGTCGTGGGCGTTACTCGCGGCCTTTCACGAAAGTAATAGACCTGCAGCGAGAAGCAGACGATAGACTGCGGATCGAGGAAGCGGAACTGCTCGAGCGATTAGCGGAAGCTGAAGCGGCGCTTGCCAAACTTAATCAAACTGAAGACGGTCAGCTGTTGGGTCAGATAACCCCAGAGATTCAAGCAGAGGTCGACCGCTTTAATGGCGAGCTACTAGATACAAGGCGCCGGTTGAGAGAGGTTCAATATCAGCTAACAGAAGATATTGAGCAGTTGGGTTCCCGCTTGAAGGCGATAAATACCGCACTAATTCCAGTGTTGTTAACAGTGTTCCTGTTGGTTGTGGGATTCTTAAGAACTCGGCGTCGTCGACTAGGGGCGTAACGAGTTAGTCGGTGGCTTCCTGTGAAGTGCGGTGAGGGATTTTTACAATTATATGTGTCCCCTTACCCACTTCGCTTAGTATTTGAATCGACCCCCCATGGGCCTCGGTGATAAGTCTGCACAGATATAGGCCTAAGCCGAAACCGCCGGTGTTACGCTGGCGCGATCTGTCAGGGCGATAGAATGGCTCGCTAATTTGCGATAGATGCTCCTGAGAAATTCCTTCTCCTTGATCGATTACCTCAAGCACTGCACTTTCTTCGTTAAAGCTGACTCTAACCTCAATCGGATTGCCTTCGCCATGTCGCAAACTATTGTTGATTAGATTGGTGATTAGAAGCCGGATTCTTAACTTATCGATTTGAAATTCGTGATCTTCTTCGGGTAGCACTAGATTAAGGCCGCCAGGGTATTGCATAAAGGGGTCGGTCACTGCAGTAATGTACTCTGCCAAATGCACAGGCTCTTCAGCTAGAACAGAGTGATCGCCATTGAGTCGTTCGGCTTCTATCAGGTCCGAGATCAGTAAATCTATCTCATCAATGTCTTTGCGCAGATCCTCGCGCTCATTAGAAATCGGCATGAACTCCAACCGCAGTTTTGCTTTTGTTAAAGGGGTGCGCAGCTCATGGCTAATAGCCATTAGTAGCTGTCTTTTTGCTTCGAGCATGGATTGTAGAGAGTCCGCCATGTGGTTGATGCTGTCGGTTAGCTCGCCAAGTTCATCTTGGCGATTGCTTTTCACGCGGAAGCTCAAGTCACCCTGACGAATTCGCTCAGCGCCACGCCTCAATAACCGAACCGGGTCTAATAGCTTGTTGACCATGAAGTAGTTTAGAAACAATACGGCGGCCGCTAGAGTGATGCCGATATAGATTGCAAAGTAGTTGATGCCGGTTGCGATAGATCGCTGGTATAGGAAAAAATCATAGTCGCCGCGCTGAACTCTGATAATGTCTTCACTATTGATCGTTCTAACTTCTGCATTGTTTGCCAGGGTGCGAGAATACTCGGACGCGTCAACATCGAGCCGATTGTCTGGGTCGGAGCTCCAGCGCATTATGGGATTGCGAATGTTAATGCTCCAGTCTAACTCTTCGGCAAGGCGCATGGCGTTAGCAAGATTGGGCGGAGTGCCAATGTCTTCGATTATGGATTCGACGTTTCTAGTAAAGAAATCGGGGATCGCTTCGATAGCGCCAGCGTTAAGATCGATACTGCGCAGCGAGATGGAAATTATAATGAAAAACAAGACCACCGTTACGCCAAAAATTAGCAGCAGGCGGAAGAAGAGTGACTTCCGAACTTGCTGTACGACGGTGGTCATAGCTGCTCGCCAACAAAGGTGTAACCTCGCCCCCATACCGTTTTGATAAAGCGAGGAGTTTTCGACGTGTCGTTGAGTTTGTGCCTGAGGCGGCTAATGAGTGTATCCACGGCGCGAGAGAATAATTCCGCGTCTATACCCCGGAGTCGATTCATGAGTTCGTCTCTGGTGAAAGTCTTATTGGGATACTGCATAAACAGTATCAGCAGTTCATATTCCATCGTCGTTAAGTCTAAAACGCCGCCATCAAGTTTCACTTCTCGGCGCGAAATGTCCACCTCCAAGCCGTTGATAGGCTTGATATCACGAATCATCTTGTCGTCACTAGCGCGCCGTAAAATATTGTGAATACGAGCGACCAGCTCTCTGGGCTCGAAAGGTTTAGGCATATAGTCGTCGGCGCCTAATTCAAGCCCGACTATACGATCAGTAACCTCAGCGTGGGCAGTGAGCATAAGGATAGGAAGCTGACCGTAGATCGAGGACTTTGCTCGAATTTCTCGGCAAACCTCGAAGCCATCTTTTTCAGGCAGCATGACGTCTAAAATCAGCAGATCGGGCTTCACTTTCTTGATCAGTTCAAGCCCCTTGCTTGGAGCCATAGCCACCGTTACTTTCATATCGTAGCGCTCAAGATATTGGGTAAGGAGCTGGCCTAGAGATTCGTCATCATCAATTATTAGTATTTGTTTCATAATTACTCTCAACCAAGCGCTTAAGACGAGGCCTTTAGCGAGTAGTTATAGTACGAATTCGATCTAACTAAATCAATTATGGTGTATTATCCACCGATATAAGCAATTTAATCTTAGCCTTTTCCTCAAATGATCTCCTTTTTAAATCTTACCTTAATGCGTGGTCAGCAACTTTTGCTGAACAACACCAGCCTAGTGGTTCACAATGGTGAGCGTTGTGGCGTGATTGGACGCAATGGCAGCGGCAAGACCAGCCTATTCAAAAGTATTACCGGTGAGATCCCCCTAGAAGAGGGGTCAATTAACTTGCCATCGGGGCTGCGCTGGTCGGTGATGGAGCAAGAAACCCCCGGAGTTGATCGAACCGCACTGGAGTTCGTTATCGATGCTCACAAAGAGTATCGGCGGATCGAGGCAGCCATTGCCCAAGCTGAGGCGAGCCACAATGACAATGCGCTTGCTTCTCTACACGGGCAAATGGAAACTATTGACGGTTACGATATTAAGTATCGGGCGGAGCAGCTTCTATCGGGCCTGGGTTTTAGCGTAGCGCAATTCGTCAATGGGGTTGGAAGCTTTTCCGGCGGTTGGCGGGTGCGCCTGAACCTGGCTGCGGCTCTTATGTGCCCTTCTGACCTGCTGATGTTAGATGAGCCGACCAACCACTTAGATTTAGAAGCCACTGTGTGGCTAGAGTCTTGGCTGAAGCGCTATGAAGGCACTATTTTGGTCATCTCTCACGACCGAACCTTCTTGGACACCGTTACAGACCACATTATTAGTTTTGAAGGCGATCAGCTCAGCAGCTACAAGGGTAATTACAGCGCCTATGAAAAGCAGCGAGCTGAGAGGATGGCGCTGCAGCAGGCGCTGTTTGCTAAGCAACAAAAGCGACGATCCGAAATAGAAGATTTTGTCCGCCGCTTCAAAGCTAAAGCGTCGAAAGCAAAGCAAGCTCAAAGCCGCTTAAAAGAACTCAACCGCATGCAGGATATTGCTCCGGCCCATGTCGATTCACCGTTTCGATTTCAGTTTCACGCCTTAGATCACCTGCCTTCCCAGCTGGTATCAGTTGAAGATTTGAGTATTGGTTTTGCCTCACCGCTGTTGAGCAAACTTACCTGGTCGGTTCAGGCCGATGCCCGGATCGGGCTATTGGGATTTAACGGCAGCGGCAAGTCTACACTGCTTAAAGTATTGGCAGGGGGGCTCGCGCCATTGGCAGGTGAAGTCTCAAACGCTAAGAAATTACGTATCGGCTATTACGCCCAGCATCAGGTTGATGAGCTGGATATGCGGGCAACCCCATTGCAAACTGTGCGGCGGGCGGATCCGGCCTTGGGTGAGCAAGAAGCCAGAGACTTTCTAGGCGGCTTTGACTTTAGAGGGCTTCGAGTTGATGAGGAAATAGGCATATTTTCTGGCGGCGAGAAAGCCAGGCTGGCCCT
>JBLGBD010000104.1:0-11517 GCA_047617585.1 Pseudohongiellaceae bacterium
AGGGTTTTTCTTAGTCTAACATAGCAAAGTGCCAATCGAGTCGTTCTCTGGGCACTGACACAGTGCGTATATAAGCGCATAATCGGTAATTATTTTTATCAGCAATGATGCTTCAAAGGTTTAGACCCTGAAGGTCAGTGCTTTATTGCAGCCCGCCAAGTAAATTTAGAGAGCGTCTATTCCTCGGCGAGGCCTCATTAGACCCACAATTTTGGTTTGAGGCGGCCGCAACCCTTGTCAGAGCCCTAATTTATGAAAGCGGATTTACATTGCCACAGTTATTTTTCAGACGGCAAACATTCACCTGAGTATCTAGTCGACTTAGCGACCCAAAATCACGTGACCCATTTGGCCATTACTGACCATGATTGTGTTACGGTTGAGCCAGAACTGATTACAAACGCCCTGCAGTTGATAGCAGGGGTAGAGATCTCTTGCCAATGGAATGATCATGAAATCCACCTTGTAGGCCTTGCCTTCGACCCGCGCAGCGAGCCTCTGCTGAGGGCGCTTGCAACGCAGCGCCAGCAAAGGCGCGAACGCGCTTTTAAAATGGCAGAAAAATTGCCAGACAGCCATTCAGCAGCACTCAAAAGCTATCTCGATGCCCTGCCTTGCATTGCTTATACCCGCACTCATATTGCCGATTACCTGATCCAAGCCCGGTTGTGTAAAAACCATGAGCAGGCTTTCAAAAAGTACTTAACTAGGCGTGGCAAGATTTTCGAGCCAATCCAATGGATGGGTTTAGAGACAGCAATAGATCTGGTTCATGAGGCCGGCGGTGTCACAGTGCTTGCACACCCGAGTCGGTATCGATTCACCAGAACCAAACTCAAAAAGCTGCTGACGGATTTTAGTGGGTATGGGGGCACTGCATTAGAGACTTCTTATTCTAATCTTGACCCGGCTAGCCGTGGCCAGCTCACAATCCTCGCGGAGGAAATGGGACTCATGGTTTCAAGCGGGTCAGATTTTCACAGTGACTCAAATCATTGGACGAGTCTGGGCAAATTTCCTGTGATCTCAGCAGATACAAAAAATGCCATCTGGAATCATCCAAGATGGCATTCGTTAAGCGAGCCCAATTAAGCATTGGGCCGGGCAATCAGACAAGACAGATTAACGGCGCCGGATTGATGCGACGACGTCGCGAAAAATATCTAGCAGAGTTTCGTGTTTATAGTCAGTGAACTCTCCTGCATCCATGAATACGCCATGCTCTTCGCAGGCTTCATATTCCAGGTGTTTTTGCTTCGGGTCATTTATTTTCTTCATTGGCTTGCTGCAACGAGGACAATGAATGTCTCGAACGGTATTATAGGTTTTGCCAACGTCAGGGTCGCCACTGTCGGCAAAATCCGCCATCCAGTCCCCTTTCAGTTGCTCTGCCTCACCATTGTCAAACCACAGACCTTTGCAACTATTGCACTTATCGATGACTACCTTACCGTGAAGTGTCTCGATTTTTAGTTCCTGCATATCAGAATTGCATTTTGGGCAGTCCATCTTCTTTTCCTCCAATGGGCCTTCTTATTATTTAAGACTATTGTTACAAATTTACTCACACTGCCATCAAAGCAGGAATACGCTGGAATTTCGCCCAGGCAACAGGTTTTTGCCGCAGGCATGATTCTATAAGAAATTTCCCCTGAAAACCAAGCCAAATTCAACACAGCCAGTTCAAGAGTGAACATCACAGACTCGTTAAGTAACAGTTCACATTTAAATCGCTATATTGCGTATGAACAATTGGCTGCTTTTCGCCGTCTTCACCAACGGGATATCAATTATGTTAACTCTACGGAAATTGTGCTTTTGCCTCACGCTGCTAACTGCATCACCTACTTTTGCCCTTTCTGGCGCAGACAACGTAAGCAGCGCCTGCGCTACTCTAGAATTTATGGCAAAAATGGTCGCCTTGAATCTATTGTTGCCCGCTGACGCTGATGACATTAACGCACTGGCCCACATGGAGCGGGATCTGGCCGAACTTAACAGAATAGCCTGCCAACCCGTAATCTTAACTGTGTACACCAGAAGCGGAAGCTTTTATGAAAACGGCAGACTCATCTCGAAGGACCTGTACCGACAGCCTTGGCACTTCCCTAGCGGCCAGCTATTTATGGCTGAACCAGGAGAAGATACGACGATTTACTACCCTAACGGCCAAATAATGGCCTATCACTGGATGCACGGTGACCAAGCGATTTTTTGGCCAAATGGAGATCTTGCAACCAACTATTTTTGGGCTCACGACGTCACTTGGTACTACCCAGACGGTCAGATTATTACTTATGAAGCCGGACTCACCGGAGGTCGATGGTTTTACCCATTTCCAAGACTGGATGGACGCATCGGGCAAGAGGTGATCTCGAGCAATTGGGGTAAGGATGAAGAAGATTTTACGTTTCTGAATTTCGACACAGACGGCGCTTTAATAACAACTAGGGAAAGAATTCGCAGAAAGCTGATATTCAGTGATCATGACTTGTTGGATGTGCCTGGAGTCTTGTTGCTGATAACCCGGCTCTACCAAAATTCAGACTCAGCCAAGCTGTTCACTCCAGCAGACGTCAATATAACGGGGGCACCATTTTAAACGAGGCATTTAATCTCTGACAGCAATCCGTGACTACAATAACCGGTTAGTAGGTATAAAAAATAGACTTTGCCTGTAGCTCCAACGCGTCAAGGTCGCCATTTTGGCAAAGGTCTAAGTCTAGCTTGTTGAGCACAAATACTTTATCTGCGCGCTCACCGGTTTCAATGTTTTCACCCAATCCAGCGAGCACTAGTGATATTTTTTCGTCACTCGGAACTTCTCGCAGCGTAGCCCCGTAAGCGCAAAGTGACGTGAAAAGTTTATGCTCAAAAGCAACGATATCAGCTTCTAACTGGTCGGAGAAATCCGCTTGGGCTTGTTCCGAAAGGGCTTTCAGTTCCGCCGCCTTCGCTAGAGCTTGTTGCTTCAATGGCTCCACTGCGGCTAGCAAAGAATCAAATTTTTCCTGCAGCTGGGCCTCTATCGCCTGACCCGATTGATCGTCTGCAGACTGCAAACTGTTTGCCATTTCTCGAATCTCAGCCGTACGTTCTTGAGATGCTTTTCTTAAGGCATCTATCTCAAGCAGCAGCGCATCATAATCTTCCGGTCCCACACTTCCTAGATTCCGCAATGATCGAGCCGCTTCAGATGCCTGTTGCAGCGCAGAGCCCATGACTAAAGAGTAATCAATGTTCGCTATTCTATCCATCATTTGCTGGTAGATTACGCTGGCTTGCTCAGCTGCATCAGCACTGGACTCAACCATAACCGCCGAATTTTCTTGCGCACTGCGGGCAACACTCTCAAACGGATTTACTCGCGACTGCAAAGACTGCATCGCTAAGTTCAGTGAACCTAGGCCAGCTCGGTTTCGCTTATTTGCAAGGGGTGTTCGAATTTCAAACACTGCGCCCTGGGCAACCAAGTAACTACCCTGCACGCCGCCTAACTGCATGCCAAATAAACCACTGCTCTGATTCAACTCGAGGGCATCTTCAAGAATGCCAGAAAAAATTGTAATGTTTTCTTTAACTACGCTTACATCCACTTCTTGTGCCTGAGATGCAGTGTTAAGCGACACAACTGAAAATAACAGTAGCGATAGACCGAGCTTCATTGCAGCACTCCTATTGCACCGTATCATTGAAACTAACGAATTGAGCCAATTGTTCAAGTGATCTAATAGTTTCATAGTCATTGTTTACTAGCTCTTGATAACCAACCCGCATATCTTCTAAATCTCGAATTCGCTGACCTTCAAAAAACGCATAAATCCTTTCCAAATTTTCCGCAGTTGTTTGTTGGGTTTGGTCAAAAACGACCTGCATTAACTGCAAATTATTCTGATCCTGACGGTTTTCAACCCGAGCAACTAATGCAGAAAGCTCTTGCTGTTGTGCTCGCCTAAATTCCGCCAACTGTCCGGTCAGATTGGCACCTGACTGCCCAGCCCCACCAAAAGCGATAGACACGCCCTGCCCACCGATACTGAAATTAGTATTTAAAACAACGAGCATCAACATAGCGAAACTGGCCCCAGTTGGCAGCCACTGCCAAAGGTTAAACCTAGGTGATTTAAACTCGCCATGGCGATGTTCTCGACGAAAAAGTTCAACCCCCCTATCCCAATGTGGCGTCTGATGATTTTGCCAACGCTGCAAATCGGTCTGTACCAATAAAAGTGACTCTAATTCTGAATTACAGAAACTACAGTAAACTAAGTGCTTCTCCATTTCAGACTTGGCGAGCTGGCTTAAGTCATCCGCAAAATACTCTTTCAATAGATGTTCAGTCTTGGGGCAGGACATTGGCTTCCTCCGAAATTACTTTCAATTTTTTCAACGCTGCATAGAAACGCGTCTTCGCAGTGTTTACAGATATTTCTTGCAGCTGCGCTATCTCTTCAAATGTTAGTGATTGAAAAACCTTGTAGTCCACTATCATTCTTTGATCCATTGGAATTTTCGACAGCATGACGAGCACCTTGGCATTTAGTTGAGACTCACCCAGCAAAGCTTCCGGCTCAAGCTTTGTGCTTGCAGGCAAGGTGTCAAGAAAATCAAACTCATCGTCATCAGACCTTGGCTGCACAGTCGTAAAGCGTTTGCGCCGACTCATATCCACTGACTTATTATGAGCTATGCGGAAGATCCAACTGCTGAATTTCGCATCACCTCGAAATCGATGAAGATTCCGATAAACACCCAGAAAAACCTCCTGCATTAAATCCATCGCATCCGTTGGATTGCCTGTTAGGCGCAAACCATGGTTATAGAGCCTAGTTTCATAGCGCTTGACGAGTTTTTCCCAAGCATAAGAAGAGCCTTTAAGCGCAGCCGCGATTAAAGCTTCATCTTCGTCAATGAGACTCATGGACACTCCAATGGGCACCGGTTTTGAGCGCCATCTTGAACTTCACACAGGTCAAGCCCGAGACAACTAGTTCGATGTGTAGAATAAGTCGCTGCCAGTTTACGAATAGTTTGCTCACAGGGTTTTAGTTTGGGAAGAAATGGTAGGAGGTATCGATTAACGCACCCCAAGCACGATTGTATGGGTGCACTTTATTTGTATCCCCTGCCTTATTCAGCAAGGGGTAACCCTTTTCGACCCATTCGAAAATAGAGTGACGTAAGTTTAAAACATTGCTGTAGCCAAGCTCTTGCAGCTGGGCAGCTACGGCGGCAGAGCGATAGCCTACCGAGCAGTAAACCACAATCGGTGTCGACTTATCGCTTATAATTGCGGAAATTGAACTCGCCTTCGACACATTCTGAGAGTCGCTCAGGTGACTCACCGAATACTCTTCAGACTCTCTGACATCAAATAGCTGAAAAGAACTAGAGGGCTGTGAGGACTGAATACTAAAAAGATCATCAGTTGTGATGAATTCTACTTGGGGGTATTCGTTGGCTATTTTGGCGTCCACTGATTCCCAGCTAACGCCAAAGAGCCCAAACAGAAAGGAGGATAGAGAGGCTGTAACGATAAGTTCAATCATCTGGCCTAACCCATAAAAACGCAGACGACCACTTCATCCTGGGCCAACCCGTATGGCCATGCCTTGTGAGCACTCGACCAGGATGAAGTGATCAATATCTGCGGTTCGTTGAAACTTTAAGCGGCAGCTTGTTGCTCACTCAAAAGTTGACTTGCTGCACTCATAAACGCATTGAGCGAAGATGAAATAATATCCTTACTGATTGCAACACCGCTGTAGCGGCGGCCATCGCACTTAATTTGAATATAAGTCACCGCTTCAGCGTTTGCGCCCTGCCCTAAAGCATGTTCACCATACTCTTGGATTTCAAAATCAATATTAATAGCCTGCTTTAACGCTTCGACAAAAGCGTCTAATACTCCATCGCCTTCGCCATTGATCTCAAGCGACTTACCAAAATAGTCCACCGTCGCCGCAAACGTTTCACGGCCGGATTTCTTTTCTATTTTGAAATTTTCCAGGCTCAGTACTTTGTTGTTACTGAAATAATGCCCATTGAACAAATTCCAAATTTGCTCTGGATGGATCTCCTGCCCACTCTCTTCGGTGTGTCTTTGGACTATCCGACTAAACTCGATTTGTAACCAGCGCGGCAACTCAAAGCCAAATTTGTTGGCTAGAACGTAAGCAACGCCGCCTTTACCTGACTGACTATTGACCCTAATGACATCTTGGTAGGATCTCCCAATATCCCGTGGATCAATCGGCAAATACGCAATTTCCCAAGGAGAACCTTCTTCATAGAGATCAAGGCATTTTTTAATTGCATCTTGATGGGAGCCCGAAAACGCTGTGAACACCAAGTCACCCGCGTAAGCCTGTCGCGGATGCACATCGATCTGAGTGCACTCGCGAACCACGGATACAATTTTATCCATGTCGTGAAAATCCAATTTGGGATCAATACCTTGGCTATACATGTTCATCGCCATGATGACAATGTCCATGTTTCCGGTGCGCTCACCGTTGCCAAGCAAAGTGCCTTCAACCCTCTGCGCACCAGCCATAACGGCAAGTTCAGCAGCAGCCACGGCACAGGCTCGATCATTGTGGGTATGTAAGCTCACAATGATAGAGTCTCGACTATTAATGTGGCGGCAGAACCACTCAATTTGATCGGCATAGATGTTAGGAGTCGCCATCTCTACAGTAGAAGGCAAATTGAAAATTATGGGCTTATCGGGGCTTGGCTGCCAGATCGCTGTCACCGCATTACAAACCTCTACCGCGAAGTCGAGTTCAGTGCCGGTAAAGCTTTCGGGCGAGTATTGAAAAGTCCATTCGGTGTCTGGTACTAGTTCAGCGCAACGCTTCACTTCTTTTGCGCCTACCTGAGCAATAGCTACAATCCCAGCTTTGTCAGTTTTAAATACTTTTTCCCGCTGCACGATTGAGGTGGAATTGTAGACGTGCAAAATGGCTTTTTTAGCCCCTTTGAGAGACTCAAAAGTTCGCTGAATTAACTCGGGCCGGGCCTGGGTTAAAACCTGAATAGTGACATCGTCGGGAATTTTGTTTTTCTCAATCAGACTGCGTACAAAGTCGAAATCTGGCTGTGAGGCAGCGGGAAATCCAACTTCAATCTCCTTAAACCCTACCTCTAGCAACAATTCGAAAAGCTTTGTTTTCTGAACGACACTCATGGGCTCGATTAAGGCTTGGTTGCCGTCACGAAGATCCACACTACACCAGGCTGGCGCCTCGCTAATGACGTTATCTGGCCATGTGCGATCGCGCAGCCCTATCGGTGTAAAAGGCTTATATTTGGTATGGTCAAACCTTTTGGCGTTCATCTCATTTTCCTTGTGGGACTCTATTAGTGAGCGTTGAATCTGTTTAATTCTCAGCCCATAGCTTGAGAGAGCGTAGGATAGCCAAAAGTCAGAGGTGATTCTACTCGTATTTTGCCCTTTTTTGACCTAAAAATAGCTAATATAGCCAATTTTTACTTTAAAAGTTTGCATAAAAACCAATAACAAGCTTAAGCTTGGGTTTATACAACACTTCTAGGTATTTTTTGATGGCGCTTTTAGACAAAATGGACAAGAAAATTCTACAGCTTTTACAAAAAGATGGCCGCATCACCAATCTCGAACTTGCTGACGCTATCGGGCTCTCTCCATCCCCCTGTGCTCGTCGCGTAAAACAACTGGAAGAGCTCGGAATAATAGTGCGTCGCGTTACTTTGCTTAGCCCGCGCCAGCTTGGATTAAAATTAACTGCGCTGATCCAAATTAGCATGGATAGGCATACCCCAGACCGCTTCGAGCACTTTGAAGACAAGGTTAAACGTTTTCCTGAAGTACTTGAGTGCCTTTTAATTACTGGCCAATCGGCTGACTACCAACTCAAAGTGGTAGTCCCTGATATGGAGCAGTACCAAGACTTTTTGCTCAACAAGATTACTCGCATAGAAGGCGTGTCAGATGTCCATTCAAGCTTTATGTTGAGGGAAGTATGGAATACCACAGAACTTCCACTGGAACATTTGACTTAAGACACTCACAAACACTGCAGCCAAAGAGTTCGCTAGAAAAAGTGTTTCACCTTTTCTTTATACGAGCGACTCATTTTCAGAGAGCTCCCGCAGCTAAGAGTTAGATGAAACTCACCATTTATGTGAGACGACACTTTTTCAACTCGCTCAAGATTGACGATAGTGGAGCGGTGAACTCGCTGAAAAATTTGCGGGTCTAGCTTCGCTTCCAGCTCCTTCATTGTTGTCCGCATAATATGAGTTGCACCTTTGACGTGCACGCACATATAGTCTCCCGCAGCATCAATCCAGTCGATATCTCTCACTGGCACGAAGGTAATAGAAGAGCCGTCTTTAATGGCCAGTCTATCAGCGTGCTCAACTAACTCTTCGTCACTATCCAATAGCTCTGCGATGGCCGCCGGTGACTTGCCAGTAATACTTACCACTAATTCCATTAATCGCTGCTTTTCACCCAACACTGTTTGCTGAGCCTTATTTAGTTTTACCTTGTCAATTGCCGCCACCAAACGATCCACTTCGACGGGTTTTAACAAATAATCAACAGCATGAACATTAAACGCATCAATTGCGAAAGCATCGTAGGCGGTGACAAAGATTACCATCGGCAAGATATCCGATTGAATTTCTCGAATAAGTTCGAAGCCTGTCATGCCAGGCATTTGAATATCTAAAAACACAACATCGGGCGCATGTTCCATGATCGCTGCAATAGCCTCCTCGCCGTTGGCGCACTCCTGGACCACTTCAACTTGGGCTATTTCAGCAAGCCGCAGCGCCAAGCCCTGCCGAGCCAATGCTTCGTCATCAACGATGATCGCTCTAATGGTGTTAATGTCACTTTGTGTCATAAGGGATTACCACTGTTACTTTTAGTCCACTGGGGGCAGCATTAGAAAAACTAAACTCGTATTTCTCGCCATAAATTTCTGCAAGCCTATTGCGTATATTACTGATACCTACACCTTTTGAAAGAACTAAGGACTCCTTTGCGCCGTTCGCTGCATCCAGCCCAGGTCCGTCGTCAATAACCTGTAACACTAACCGCTCACCTTGTTTGGAAGACACGATTTTAATTGTGCCTCCATCAATAGATTTAGATACAGCATATTTGATTGAGTTCTCAATCAAAGGTTGCAGGATCATAGTCGGCACCAAAGCGCTCTCCGCCTCCTTCGCTATCTCGACTTCAATTTTTAAACGCTCTTCAAAACGCACCTTTTCAATATCAAGATAAAGCGTTGATGTTTCCATCTCGTGAGCTAAAGTGACCTTATCGAGAGGAGAATGGTCCAAAGAGTAACGCAAAAACTTGCTGAGTTTGGTCACCATTTCATTCGCTTTCACGTTTGAGTTAGTTAAAACCAATGTGGAGATCGCATTGAGAGTATTGAATAGAAAATGGGGATTCAACTGGTATCTAAGCATTAGCAGCTGCGCTTGGTGGGCCAATGACTCAGACCGCAGGCTCTTCTCTTTTTCTTCCTGCAGTAAAAAATAATACTTTACAATAAAATACAGCGCACTCCACAACAAAAGCAGAGGAAAAGAGATACTGAGGGTGCCATCAAACAGATCCTCGGCAGAGGCATTGGAGAGATCTAGAATATCCCCATACGGCAGCAAAGCAATATAATTGCGAAAGGGTTGCCACAGGAAAGCGGCTGAAAGAGAGCCAAACCAAGCGACTAGAAAGCGAACGACAAAGCCGCTCTCCCAAACGAGTCGATAAAAATAACGTAAAACAAAGGTAATCGACATACCTGCCAGAGCCGACACACCTGTCACGACTGCCCGTGGGGCAATGTACTCAACCGGGATAGCGATTAAATCCCGCAGAATAAGTAACGACACCCACAGCGACCAACCAGTAAGCTGAAATAACCAAAATTGCCGGCTCTTAGCTAGGGAGAGAGAGTCAGTCGCCATAGGGTTGACCTAGCCTCGACGACGCCGCCGAGGCTGTAAGATCTCGGTTAAGGTAGTAAAGCCGCGACTGCGTCTCTTTCTTCGCTGAGTTCTTTTGCCGTTGCGTCCATCAGAGTTTGGCTGAAGTCATTGACAACTAGACCTTGAACTATCGTGTACTTGCCGTTTTCGCAAGTCACCGGGAATGAGTAAATCAAGCCTTTTTCGACCCCGTAACTGCCGTCGCTGTGAATGCCCATGCTGACGGTTTCTCCAGCTGTGCCCAACGCCCAATCTCGCATGTGTTCGATTGCTGCATTGGCAGCAGATGCCGCACTAGATAGACCACGAGCCTTGATAATTGCAGCACCACGCTGCTGTACTGTTGGTATAAAGTCTTCTTCAATCCACTGCTGATCCACCAGGCCAGTGGCCGCAGCACCGGCAACACTGCAGTGATGAATATCAGGATACTGGGTGGCTGAATGATTACCCCAAATGATAATTCCTTTGATGTCCGTGCTATGAGTGCTGGTCTTATTGGCTAATTGCGCGATCGCACGGTTATGATCCAGGCGGGTCATGGCTGTGAACTGGCCTGGGTCTAAATCTGGCGCATTGCGATAAGCAATTAGCGCGTTAGTGTTGGCTGGGTTACCCACCACCAAGACTTTGACATCGCGGCTAGCATGATCGTTGATTGCCTTGCCCTGAGCCGAGAATATGGCGGCATTGGCTTCAAGCAAGTCTTTTCTCTCCATGCCTGGACCGCGTGGTCGGGCTCCAACTAGCATGCAGTAATCTGCGTCTTTAAATGCAATGCTGGCATCATCTGTTTGCACAATACCTGCCACCAATGGCAGCGCACAGTCCTCGATTTCCATGACTGTTCCGCGCAGGGCTTCCAAAGCTGGGGTGATCTCTAACAACTGCAAAATTACCGGCTGATCAGGACCAAGCATTTCCCCTGCGGCAATTCGAAATAAGAGTGAATAACTAATTTGTCCAGCTGCTCCGGTAACAGCGACTCGCACAGGTGCTTTCATAATAAGTCGTAATCCTTTGTATTAGTTGGGAAAATGGTATTCGCAAAACGAGCTGGCCAGTATACCAGAATTACTTGGAAGAAGTGAGTTTGGGAAATTCCTGCCCCTTATATTGATACTGCGCACGCTTTTAACGGGTTATTAGCATGGCATCTCCATAGCTGAAAAACCGATATTCTTGCGCAACGGCTTCTGCATAGGCCCCCAGCGTAGCTTCTCGGGAGGCAAAAGCACTCACCAACATGACTAAACTTGAGCCCGGCAGATGAAAATTCGTCACCATAGCATCGACAACTTTGAAATCGAAACCGGGGTAAATGAATATATCTGTTTCCCCCTGGTAAGCTGAAAGCGGCCGGTCCAATGTGCAGGTTTCAAGACTTCTCACGGACGTGGTGCCAACGGCAATGACTCGGCCGCCCCGCTCTTTGCACTGCGTAATTTTGTCGACCACGGTTTGGTTCACATCAATCCACTCACTGTGCATCTTATGGTCGGTCACAGTGTCCACCCTAAT
>JBLGBD010000105.1:0-11477 GCA_047617585.1 Pseudohongiellaceae bacterium
CGGAAGGCTTGTCTTTTAAGCCTGAGAGGCTCTAGTTTATTGATTAGATTTAAAACCAGCGCACACAAGGGTAACGGTGTTTTCACCTAAAACCCCTGCTCAAAGCTACGAGTTACGGCCTCGGCGTCAAATCCGTTCGACCCAAGCCGGTCTATTTTCCTTTTATTTATCCCATAAGGTACTATCGAGACACTTTAGTTAATTAATGCATAACGGTGATTCAATGAATTTTAGCCTATCCGCAAAAACCATCGTGTTGGCCACATTATTAAGCGCCTCGACCTATTTGACGGCCAACGACTGGCCAAGTTACGGAGGCGACAACGGTTCACAAAAATACATGCCGTTTGACCAAATAGACAAAACCAATGTGGCCAGTGTCACCACTGCCTGGGTTTGGGACAGCCCTGATAACGCTACGGTGACTGACAACATTAAAAAGGAAAACTTCAGGGCAACTCCTGCAGGCTATAAAGCTACTCCGATTGTGGTGGATGGTGTGATGTACATTCCTACTTCATTTGGCCGCATAGTTGCACTTGATGCCGCCAGCGGTGCGGAAAAATGGGTATTCGACACTAAGGCTTGGGAAGCAGGGCGCCCAGCTAATTTAGGCTATAACACCCGGGGCGTGGCTTATTGGGAAGAAGGCAGCAAGAAGCGAGTCTTTCTTGCCACCAATGACTCCTATTTATGGTCGATTAATGCTCAGACAGGAGTGCCAGACCCTGAATTTGCCGATGCTGGTAAGCTCGACCTAGCGCAAGGCTTGGGTAGAGAAATCGACCGTCGACAGTATGGCGTGGTGTCACCGCCGCTGGTTACCAACAATCGCTTAGTTGTTAATTCGATCATTAACGATGGCCCCCGCACTAAAGAAATGCCACCAGGCCATGTTCGGGCCTTCAACCCAGCCACAGGCGAGCTAGAGTGGATGTTTAAGACCATTCCTCAGGCCGGTGAATTCGGCAACGAAACCTGGAAAGACGGTTCTTGGGAATATACGGGCAACACTAACAGCTGGACAATCATGAGCGCCGACGATGAGCTGGGTATTATTTACCTGCCTATCGGCACCCCAACCAACGACTGGTATGGCGGGCTGCGCAAAGGCGATAACTTGTTTGCTGAAAGTCTTGTAGCGGTGCGCGCAGACACTGGCGAGCGTATTTGGCACTTTCAAATGGTTCATCACGGAGTTTGGGATTACGACCTGCCGGCCGCGCCAGCCTTGGTCGATATTACTGTGGACGGACGCCCGATTAAAGCCGTTGTCGCCATTTCAAAACAAGGATTCAGCTATGTGTTCGATCGGGTCTCTGGTGAGCCAGTGTGGCCAATTGTAGAGAGGCCGGTACCACCAAGTTCAATCCCCGGTGAAGAGTTGTCCCCAACACAGCCGTTCCCCACCAAACCGGACCCTTTCGAGCCCCAAGGTATCACCAGCGAGACATTAATAGATTTTACGGCCGCACTGCGTCAAGAAGCACTGCAAGGCATTGAAAAATTTGACTATGGGCCCTTGTTCACACCGCCATCGCTCAGGGGTACGATCCAGTTTCCTGGTTGGGCCGGCGGCGGCGAGTGGCATGGTGCAGCGTTTGACCCCGACACTGGGCTGTTTTACATCCCCTCGGCGTCGGCTCCTATTGTTGTGCAGTTGGTAGAGGCTGATCCAGAGCAGTCCAATCTTACTTACGCCAGGGGTGGCGCGACATCGGTAGGCGGCCCCCAAGGCCTGCCGCTAACAAAGCCTCCCTATGGGCGCATTACCGCCATCAATCTCAATACCGGGGAGCATGAATGGATGGTTCCGCATGGAGAAGGCATTAGGCAGCAAATAATCGACATGGGTATTTTAGACCCAGGCCCTGTTGGCGGAAACAGCAGAACGGGCCCAGTGCTTACTAAAACACTTTTGTTCGTGGCACAGTCAGATGGCCCACGCAATCTGCTGCGGGCGTTTGATAAAGCAAGCGGCGAGATTGTTCATGAAATTGACTTGCCATTGCCGCCTTCAGGCACGCCTATGACCTATATGGTCAATGGCAAGCAGTATCTGTCTATCGCAGTGGGTGGCGGTCAGTCGGCGCAACTGGTGACCTTGTCGTTACCCTAAAATTCACAAGGGCTGGTGAGAGGAACGAATTGTCACGCAGAGCTTGCTTAAGGTCAGTTATTTTCCCATAATCCGCGGCTGCATACGCAATCGACTGTGGTATGATGCTTTATGGTATCCCTTGTCGGTCCCCGCGCAATGAAAGGTTATAAACCCCGCCAGGCCCGGAAGGGAGCAACGGTAGTAGCTGATTCATGTGCCGCGGTGTGGCTGGCAAGGGCTGCCACCTTCAACACCTTATCAATTTAGACGCCCAATACACTCCAAGTATAGAGATCTAGTCTCAAGAACACGCACTATGAGCTATCAAGTACTCGCAAGAAAATGGCGACCCAAGAATTTTAGCCAAGTAGCTGGTCAAGCCCATGTTCTGAAATCTCTAATCAATGCTCTGGACAACGAGCGGCTTCATCATGCTTATTTGTTCACTGGCACTAGAGGTGTCGGCAAAACAACTCTTGCTCGAATTTTGTCCAAATGCCTCAACTGCGAAGTAGGGGTTAGCTCCACACCTTGCGAAACCTGCGATTCCTGTGTCGAAATAAGTGAAGGCCGTTTTATCGATCTGATAGAAGTGGACGCGGCATCGAGAACTAAAGTGGAAGACACTCGAGAACTGCTAGAAAATGTGCAGTACACGCCGGCAAGAGGGCGCTATAAAGTTTATCTGATCGACGAAGTGCACATGCTTTCCAATCACAGTTTCAATGCGCTACTGAAAACCTTGGAAGAGCCGCCTCCCCATGTAAAGTTTTTGTTTGCGACAACCGATCCGCACAAATTACCCGTCACTATTTTATCTCGTTGTTTGCAATTTAATTTAAAAAACCTTAGCCCAAAAATGATCGCGGACTATCTTGTCGATGTGCTGAAAGAAGAAGCGATTGACTATGATCAAGACGCCATATGGCAAATTGCAGGTGCGGCTAGCGGCAGTATGCGGGACGCATTGACCCTCGTGGATCAAGCAATCGCTTTTTGCGAAGGCACGTTGTCTTCATCTGGAGTACAAGAAATGTTGGGTGTCCCCCAGCAGCAGCAGGTGTTCGAGTTGTTGGGTAGGATGGCCCGCGGTGACGTCGCATCGGTACTTGAGCTTGTGAATAAAATAGCGGAGCAAACGCCAGACTATGGATATACTTTAGATGCCCTTTTGTCACTACTGCATCGGGTTGCTTTAGCGCAAATAACACCAGAGACAATCGATAATAGTTTTGGTGACAAGGCAAAGGTAGTTGAGCTGAGTGGCCAAATAGCTGCCGAAGACGTGCACTTATACTATCAAATCGGTAATAAGGGGCGAGAAGAGCTGCGTTATAGTGCTGATGTGCGAGCAGCATTTGAGATGTTGTTACTTCGCATGATGGTGTTTTCCCCCACTTATGTTGCTTTCGTCAACAGCGATGAAGTAGAGCAAGAAGCCGATTTAACAGCTGATAAATTGCAAAGCCGTCCCGCTGCTGAAAAAAAAAAGATAGCTGACACAAATCCCGCTGCAAAATCAAACAATGAGAGTCAGGTGGCACATGCTCCCGTAGTCGAAGCGGATGACGTTGCCAGTGAGGCAGTTCTCGATGCCCAAGATGACGCGATCTTCAGCGCATCTAGTGCGAATATACCCCGCAGCGAAGTCGGCACGGAAAATCAACTGGGCAGCCATGCCAGCGACAAAATTCCAGCCCAGCCCTCCGATGTGGTCGAATTAGATGCGGCCGCGAAACCCATCGTATTCCAACTCGACCAGCTAGATCACTCAACTTGGCTGTCAGTTTTTGACCAACTAAACGTTACAGGCATAATCGCCAATGTGTTTGCGAATATGCAGTTGGTGGCAGTAGTGGGCAATGAGATACAATTTACGCTGGACATAAAGCAAAGCGCTGTCTTTAACCCAGAAATGAATGTGAAGTTGGAGTCAGCGCTGCAGGCCTATTTTTCACAGCCCATCAAGGTGAATATCGCCATAGCCGAAGTGACCGTCGAAACACCCGCGCTGCTAGGCCAACGACTTCGGGCTGAGAAAAAGCAGAGAATGATTGATGAATTTGAAACCGATGAGAATGTGCAAGAGTTGGTTGCTCGATTTTCCGGTTCAGTGCTACAGGATTCCATTGAACCAATTACCAAGCGGGGTGAGACATGACAGATTTTAATGAATTGATGAATCAAGCTCGAAAAATGCAAGAGCAGATGAAAAAATCTCAAGAAGAGTTGGCTTTGAAAACCGTGCATGGTGAGTCCGGTGCGGGGCTTGTTAGGCTAACCATGAATGGTAAGCATGATGTAAGCGCGGTAGAAATAGATGCAGGGTTGATGAGCGAACCGAAAGAGGTGGTAGAGGATCTGATAGCCGCAGCGATAAATGATGCAGTGCGAAAAGTGGAAGAACATAATAAATCCACTTTAGGTAATATGGTCGGCGGGCTAGATTTGCCTGACGGTTTTAAATTCCCTTTTTAATCATCGGACCCATTAATAAATATTTTACTATGAATTCCAGCCCCCTCATCGATCAATTGATTGAAGCCTTTCGCTGTTTGCCAGGAGTTGGCCCAAAGTCTGCGCAGAGAATGACTCTCCAACTTCTAGAGAGAAATCGGCTTGGCGCGAAGAGACTATCCGAGGCCCTTGCGCAAGCACTGGAAAGCGTTGGCAATTGCTCCGATTGCAGAACTCTTACTGAAGAGCCGTTATGCAGAATATGCGCGAGTCATTCAAGAAACAAAACCCTGTGCTGCGTGGTTGAATCACCGGCAGATATATTTGCCATAGAACAGTCGGCATCCTTTAAGGGTGTGTATTTCGTTCTAATGGGGCATCTGTCTCCTATTGAAGGCATTGGCCCTGAACAGTTGGGCATATCTAAACTTATTCATAAAATAAAACAGCAGGATATTCAAGAGTTGATTATTGCCTGTAACCCTACCGTCGAGGGGGAAGCTACGGCTTATTACATTGCTGAGCAACTAAAAGGTCTGACGGTCATTGTTTCGCGAATCGCGCATGGGGTTCCGATCGGCGGAGAGTTAGAGTTTGTAGATAGCGGCACACTAAATCATGCCTTTTCTGGGCGAACAGTCATCGAAAGTTCCTAGCGCAGGCCCACAATATGTCGTCAAGCAAACCCATTACATCAATCGCCACTCAAGCCGATTTTGATGCGCTTTGTCATTCGCTGCTCAACGAAAAGGCGATCGCGTTAGATACTGAGTTTATGCGCACCAATACCTTTTACGCGAAGATCGGTTTGTTGCAGCTAGCAACCCCGACGGCGCTATATTTGGTGGATCCATTGCCGATTCCGGATTGGAGTGCGTTCAACCGCTTGATAAGTTGCCCCAGCGTTTCTATCGTAGTGCATTCAGCAAGCGAAGATTTAAATTTGCTACTGACTCATTGCGGCGTTATTCCTGTCAATCTATTTGACACCCAAATAGCGGCCGCATTTCTAGGCTTAGGGTTTAGTCTTAGTTATCAAGCGTTGGTTGAGGGTCAGCTAGGAGTTCGAATTGAAAAAGAAGAAACTAGATCCGATTGGCTAAGGCGCCCGCTATCAGACAAACAATTACATTATGCGGCTAATGACGTGCTTTATTTGTTAGAAATTGCTGACAAATTGCAGCTGCAGTTGCAAGAGTTAAACCGACTAGCGTGGTTTAAAGACGAATGCGATGTGATTTTGCAAAACGCAAAACTCGTGGAAAGTGAGTCCTACTGGGCGATCCTATACTCCAACATAAGTAATGCATGGCGGCTCAGTGATAAAGGCTTGAGCTACTTGCGCAAGCTCTGTATCTGGCGCGAAGAGGAATCTCGTAGACGTGACCGGCCTCGCAGTTGGGTAGCGAAAGACGGAGATTTACAGGCGCTGGCCACGGCTGCGGCATCTATGGAATCGTTGTCAGCCGCCAGCTTGGCAGTGGTTAAAGTGCAAGATACCAAACTTTTGCTTCGATATGCGCCACAGTTTAGTGAGCTTCTTAGTGAGGACGGTGCTAATGAAGTAGCTGCCGATCGATCTTGCCTTAATCTGCCATTGGATAGCAGCGCCAGGGCGGCATTGAAAAAACTACAGAAGGTAGTGGAAACTAAAGCACATGTGCTGCACCTTGCGCCGGAGTTGTTGGGGAGGAAAAAGCAGTTAGTAGAACTTATAAGGCAATACAACGAATCAGAGACACTAGCATGGACAGGCAATCCCACCAGCTGGCGTCAAGCAATCTTAGAGGCGGATTTTCTGACCGCGTTATCAAGCCAGGCCAATTAATATGAGTAAACAGGATTCTGTCCCAATGCGGCCTAAATTTTGGGAGCTACCTCTTGCTGATTTAACAGTGGATGAATGGGAGGCTCTATGCGATGGCTGTGGCCGCTGTTGTTTAAAGAAGTTTACTGACGAAGACGATGAGGACGACGTAATATGGACCCGAGTTGTCTGCCGATACTTCGATGAAAGCACCAATCAATGTGGGTGTTACTCTAGCCGCAGCGAAAAAGTACCGGATTGTGTCGACGTAAAGACTCTTGATTTACTCGCAACCCGTTGGATTCCTAACACCTGTGCGTACAAACTACGCGCTCAAGAACTACCGCTTTTCCACTGGCACCCATTACTTGCCGGGAGCACAGAGGCCATTGCTGACGCTGATATAAGTATTTCGGGCAAGGTAGTTTCCGAGGAAAACGTGCATCCACAGGGCTATTATGAACATGTTATTCGTTGGGTTGGGTCAACTTAATCATGGAAGCTGAAACAAATTATTTGGGTGTTTGGTTTGTCTATCTCTCAGCGGGATCGGTTTTCTATATTGTCTGGCATAGGTTCACCCGATTCAAGCGAGCGCTTTGGTGGTCCTATGCACTTCGAGCGATTTTCCTCGCTTTGGCGCTCACGCCTTGGTACGTCAGTTCTTCCGCCGATACATTAGCGCCCGCGCTGATGGTAATGACTTTAGATTTAATCACCATAGGCGGGGAGGCGGCAGCTAGAGCCTTCGTACCATTGATATTGTCTTTGTTGGGGGCGCTCTTGGTTTCTACTACTGTGTATTTTATTCAAAAGAAACGCTTGAATAACAGCAATATAGGTTGAATTTTTAATCTATTCTCGTAATTATCTCTGAATCGAATCGAAGTTATGTTGCCAAGGCCCCTCGGGATTGGCAACTTAGTCCTCGTTTAAACTAAAATGCATAAAAATCAAATATTTAGACCGAGAGGTGCGTCATGACAGGTCATTTTACTACCTTAGTTTTCATCATGCTTTTAGTAGGTTGCGCTGGTGGTGTGATTAACTTTTACACCCTCAGCACAAAGCCGAACACCGACTACACTATGCTGTGGCGCTGTATTTTGCTTGGGGTCTTAGTGACCTTCGTGGTGCCTTTTGTACTGAGCGTGTTTGGCAGCACTCTCATTGTTGACAGCGAAGGTGATCCAGCCAATCTCTTAAATTATGTTGCTATTTGCTTAGTGGTCGCCATTTCTCCTAGGCTGTTTATGACGGGCATAGCGGCGTCAGTATTGGCCCAAGCACGCGCCACAAGCGATAAAGTCGACCTGCTACAATACCAATTGAAACAACTTCAAGAAGAGTTATTACCTCTGATTGATACCGAAACCGAAGACGACAGTTTGAACGTAGTGTCTGAAGAAGCCCGCACGGACCCAGATGAGCTTGACGTAACTTCTTCCAAAGTGCTGAAGACCTTGGGTTGTGGCCGGTTCATTTATCGTTCCCTCAGCGGCTTGTGTCGGGAGTCTGATACCGATGAATCCACCATGGTGAAAACACTTGGGTTTCTGACGCTGCACTCCCTAGCAGGCAAGGTAGGAGGCCGTAAGGGTGTGCGCTGGTACATCACCGAGCGAGGGCGGCAACTAATGGATATAGCATCTTAATTAATAGGTATGTCTACTGAGCAGTTGACTAAGGTCTGGCTCGTTACGTTGGCGGGTTTTAGCTGTATTAATGAAACCCCGCTGTTTACAATAGACGATTGTTTAAAACCGTAGTGGAATAGTTTTATGAATTTTACTGGCACCGAAGAGTATGTAGTCACCTCCGAGCTTCAAATGGCAGTCAACGCGGCTATCGCGTTGCAAAAACCACTATTGATTAAAGGTGAACCTGGCACGGGTAAAACTATGTTGGCCGAACAGATTGCTCAGTCTTTGAATTTACCGCTAGTTCAATGGCATATTAAATCAACAACTAAGGCGCAACAGGGCCTCTACGAGTATGACGCGGTCTCGAGGTTGCGTGATTCGCAGCTTGGTGATGACCGCGTTCACGATATCGCCAACTACATAAAGAAAGGTAAGGTTTGGGAGGCATTCGAGTCAGAGAAGCAGACAGTGCTACTTATTGATGAAATTGATAAGGCGGACATAGAGTTTCCAAATGATCTTCTGCTTGAACTCGATAAAATGGAGTTCTACGTTTATGAAACTAAGAAAGTCGTCAAGGCTAAAATCAGACCAATAATTATCATTACTAGTAACAATGAAAAAGAATTACCTGATGCCTTTTTGCGCCGATGCTTTTTTCATTATATTGAGTTTCCCGACTCCGTAACGATGGAAAAAATCATTGACGTGCATTACCCCAATATAAAGAACGACCTAGTTCGTCAGGCTATGGATATATTCTTCGATGTTAGGAAAATCCCAGGGCTAAAGAAGAAACCATCAACGTCTGAGTTAATCGACTGGTTGAAATTATTGATGGCTGATGATTTGCCTGAGGATATTTTGAAAAACACCGATGCCAAGAATGCAATTCCTCCACTGTATGGTGCTTTGCTGAAAAATGAGCAAGACGTTCACTTGCTTGAAAAGTTGGCGTTTATGCATAGGGCCAAGCGTTAATGCTAATTAACTTTTTTATGACGCTTAGGGAGCACCGACTTCCCGTGTCGTTTACAGAGTTGTTTACCCTGCTTGAGTGTTTGAAGCAAAACATCATTTTTGCCAACGTGGACGACTTTTATCATCTGTCTAGAATGTGCATGGTTAAAGACGAGAAGAATTTTGACAAGTTCGACCGTGCCTTTGCGAAATATTTTGAAAACATTGATATCTTGGATGATCTTTCATCGTATGAGATCCCAGATGATTGGCTTCGGAAGCAGCTTGAATCAATGCTTAGCGATGAAGAAAAAGCGCAGATTGAAGCTCTTGGCGGCTTAGATAAACTGATGGAAGAATTCCGCAAAAGAATGGAAGAACAAAAGAAGCGTCATCAAGGGGGCAATAAATGGATAGGAACCGGTGGGACGTCACCGTTCGGTGCCTATGGTTACAACCCTGAAGGGATAAGGATTGGTCAGCAAGAAGGCCGCAATCAGCGAGCGGCAAAGGTATGGGATAAACGAACCTATCGAGATTTAGATGACTCTGTAGAAATAGGTACTCGCAATATTAAGATGGCGCTGCGGCGCTTGAGAAAGTTTGCCCGTACTGGGGCCGCTGATGAATTAGATATTGATGACACTATTTCCTCAACTGCTAAGAATGCTGGGCTGCTCGATATAAAAATGGTGCCTGAGAGGCATAATTCAGTCAAAGTGCTTATTTTCTTCGATGTTGGTGGGTCAATGGATCCCTACGTCAAATTATGCGAAGAGCTTTTTTCTGCTGCTAGGTCCGAATTCAAACATCTTAAGTATTTTTATTTTCATAATTTCATTTACGAATCTGTGTGGAGCAAGAGTCAGCGCCGTCATGCTGAGACAACCTCTACCTTCGATATTATTCATAAGTTTTCAAAAGACTATAAAGTGATTTTTGTTGGCGATGCCACCATGGCGCCCTATGAGGTAACTCATGCAGGAGGCAGTATTGAGCATTACAATGAAGAGGCAGGCTCGGTGTGGTTGCACAGGATTTCTGAAAACTTCGACCATATGGTATGGATAAATCCAACAAAAAAAGAGTACTGGGAACATAGCTATTCCATTGAAGTGGTTAGGGAATTGCTAGAGGACCGAATGTTTCCCTTGTCTGTAAAAGGATTAGAAGAGGCGATGGCCTTGCTAACAAAGTGATGATCTATGATTGAAACACTCCCACAAGAAATACGCCCAGAAAAGTATTCATCTCTCACAGATATACTCGACTACATTAACAAAACTCATTCTAGGCTTCCTGCATTTAGCTGTTTTGGCAAAGCCCTAAGCTATGGTCAGGTTGATACCCTGTCGAATCGATTCGCTAGCTTGTTACAATCAAAGACGACTCTCAAACCAGGGGATAGGATAGCGATTCAGCTTCCTAATGTACTTCAATTTCCCATTGCACTTTATGGTGCGCTTAAGGCTGGTTTAATAGTTGTTAATACAAACCCGCTGTACACGATGAACGAAATGGCTCATCAGTTTAACGACTCTGGTGTTAAAGCCGTCGTAATTCTTGAAAATTTCTGTGATAAGTTACAGGCAATTCTTCCTCAGACAAAAATTGAGTCGGTCATAGTCACTAAGATCGGCGACTTGCAATCGCCGTTAAAGCGTCTGGTACTAAATTTAGGCATAAAATATGTCAAAAAATTAGTCCCAGCATACTCGCTTCCAGCGGCAATCGACTTCAATTCTATCCATCACACACCGTCTGCATACACCAAGCCTGATGTTATGCCCAGTGGCGACGATGTCGCGGTAATCCTTTATACGGGCGGCACCACGGGCGTTGCTAAAGGCGCCATGTTAAGCCACCGTAACTTGATCGCAAATATGATGCAGCTACGATCAAGGTGTCAGCTGGTGATTGCGGATAGAATTGAGAATATTGCTGCGCCGCTGCCGCTTTATCATAGCTATGCATTTCTATTGCATTGTTTGGCCATGCCTTATGCTGGTAATCACAATATCCTGATCACAAATCCTAGAGATCTTGACGGTTTAATTAAGCTATTCGCGAATTCGGAAATCAACGGCTTTGTTGCTATTAATACCCTATACCTGGCGATGCTGCGACATAAAGATTTTTCTAAGCTTGATTTTTCGAAACTGAAGTTCTGCGGCGCTGGCGGCATGGCTATGAGCTCATCCGTCATTAAAGAATGGCAGGATCGAACCGGTATCGAGATATTTGAAGGCTATGGCTTAACCGAGTGTTCTCCGGTGGTTTCTGTCAACATACCAGGCAAGGTTCGAGCTGGCACGGTAGGTCCTGTAGTGCCTGAGACTGAAATCAAAGCCGTGGATGATGAAGGTATAGAGGTCGCAATAGGAGAGCGGGGTGAAGCTTGGATCCGCGGTCCTCAGGTAATGTTAGGGTATTGGAATCGTCCTGAGGCAACCAAAGAGGCCATCACCGAGGATGGCTGGTTTAAGTCTGGGGATTACATAGAGTTAGA